>DDBM01000047.1:29973-32181 GCA_002333125.1 Moraxellaceae bacterium UBA2032
GATGCCTATAGGCGTATTCGTAACACCATGCGCTTTTTGTTAGCTAACTTGGCAGGTTTTGACCCAACACAACATTTAGTACCTACCAATGAGATGTTGGCCTTAGACCGTTGGGTGGTTGACCGTGCCGCACAAGTGCAACAAGATATTGTGGCTGGCTATGAGTCTTATGAGTTTCATCAGATTTATCACAAGCTACATAACTTTTGCTCCTTAGATTTAGGCAGTTTTTATTTAGATATTATCAAAGACCGTCAATACACAACCCAAGCGGATTCATTGGCGCGTCGCTCGGCACAAACCGCGTTGTATCATATTATTCAAGCGGTTGTGCGTTGGATTGCGCCAATTTTGAGCTTTACAGCGCACGAGATTTGGCAAGTGATTCCTAAAGCGGGTGCTGACTCGGTCTTTTTAACGCAGTGGTACGATGGCTTGGCTACTTTGCCCGAAGACAGTACTCAACCTTTATTGACGCGTGCTTATTGGCAACAAGTCATGGCGGTTAAAACCGCCGTTAATAAAGAAATTGAAGAGGCGCGTAATCGTAAAGAAGTGGGTTCTGGTTTGTCAGCCGAAGTTGCTTTGTATGTCTCGCCAGAATTGCATAAGGTGTTGGCTTTGTTGGGCGATGAGTTACGTTTTGTGTTAATTACCTCCTCAGCTACTTTGTTGCCAAATAATGGCGAAGGACAGGCTACAGAAGTTGCAGGCTTAAATGTGAAGGTAACGGCTTCGACTTATACCAAGTGTGTGCGTTGTTGGCATTATCGTGCCGATGTAGGCAGCCATGCTGAGCATCCTGAGATTTGTTTACGTTGTGTTGATAACGTAACAGGGCAGGGCGAAGTGAGGTATTTTGCCTAAATTGCAGCCCCACTCTTATCTATGAATATTTCCTCCCCTTTTGTAAGGGGAGGTTAGGTGGGGTTAATTAGATTTTGAAATTGCTTGGGAACAACCACAAGGGATTTATCTCTACTTATATTTTTTTAACTGCTCACGTACCGTTAAACGTGCCTGACGACGTACTTCTGCTGCCTCATAACGTTGTTGCTCTTTGTCATTTTGTGGCACAAGCGCAGGTACTGGCACGGTTTTACCCTCATCATCTAAGGCAACAAAGGTAAAATAAGCCGACACAATATGGCGTTTTGTGCCTTCGTAACTGTTTTCTGCTTCAACCTTTACCCCAATCTCCATCGAAGAACCCCACGCCTTATTTATGGCCACGCTAAATAGCAGGGTATCGTTTTCTTTAGCAGGTGCAACAAAATGCCATGAGTCAACCGAGGCGGTAACACAGGTTTGGCTGCTGTGGCGTTCGGCAACCACTACCGCTAAACGGTCGGCAATACTCATAATCAAACCACCAAACACGGTTTTTTTGGCGTTTAAGTCATTAGGAAAAATTTTATAAACATGATTGTCGATTTTAGAGGCAGATGAGGTTTTGCTATTCATTAGGATGATACTCTAGTCAAAATAAACGTATGATTGTGGTTTAAGATACAAGATATAGACATGGCCATGCAATCAGCATGATTGAGTTAAATTTAAAGGAGACATTATTATGACACGTACAGCGTTAATTACAGGTGCTTCCGCAGGTATTGGTGCGAGTTTTGCCAAGTTTTTAGCTGCCCAAGGTTATGATTTATTATTAGTAGCACGCCGTGCTGAACGCTTAAATGAATTGGCTCATGAATTAACACAACAGTATCCAATTAAGTGTGCGGTTTTTGCCTCTGACTTAACCGATGCCAAAGCCCCTGCCGCGATTATGGCCTTTGCACAAGAGCAGGGCATAGTGATTGATATGCTTATTAATAATGCAGGATTATCGGGTAAAACGGCATTTGCCGAAACACCGTGGCAAACATTAGCTAACGAAATTCAGTTAATGGTTACCGCCGTGACTGAGTTAGCGCATCGCGTTGTACCGAGCATGAAACAGCGTGGTTGGGGGAGAATTATAAATTTGTCATCATTAGCGGCTTTTTCGCCACCTGCGGCGAGCTTGTTATATACAGGCATAAAAAGTTACGTGCTAAATATCTCTGAGTCTTTAGACATGGAATTAAAGCCGTATGGTATTCATGTGACCGCTTTATGTCCTGGTTTTACCCATAGTGAGTTTCATGATGTGATGGGAACCCGTGACACAGCAAACCATTTGCCTGCGATTTTATGGCAACAACCCGATGC
>DDBM01000239.1 GCA_002333125.1 Moraxellaceae bacterium UBA2032
GTAGCCCTAGAATCTAAGAATGATAAGGCATACAGAGGGTAATGACTGAAAAGTGTAGCCCCAAAATGTAGCAACTGACTTTTGTAGGTGTTTTATATGGACGATAAAAATTTCAACTTTACCAAAGCAAAATTAGACACCTTGCCATTACCTGATAAAGACAGAGAAACCTATTTTGATAAAACGGTTCAAGAGCTACAACTAAGAATTACCTCTAAAGGGGCTAAGTCATTTGTGGTTGTTAGGCGTGTTAATAATAGAGTTGTCCGTACCACACTAGGCCGCTACCCTGCTATGACCATCGACCAAGCGCGAACCGAAGCGCGTAAGCAATTAGGCTTAATGGTGACAGGTATTGACCCCAACAAAGCTAAAAAAGCGGAACGGGTAAAAGGTGTCACACTAAGCCAATGCTTAACCGATTATTTATCCATTCGTGCCAGTCTTGCTGAAAGCACTAAAAAAGGCTATCACAGAATGGTCAACAATCATTTATCCGATTGGCAAGACAAGCCACTCAAAGATATTGACCGCGATATGGTTGCCACTCGCCACAAAAAAATTGTTGATAATGGCGAGGGAATAGCCGCCAATAATGTAATGCGCTGTTTACGCGCCCTATTTAATTTTGCACACGGCCAATATGAAGATGAACACGGCAAGCCTCTATTTACCGATAATCCAGTTAAGCGCATATCTCACACGCGAGCATGGACACCTGAAACACGGCGTAAAACCATTATTAGAGCAAATGAGTTGCCACTATGGATAAAAGCCGTTGATGAATTACGCACCAGTGATGATAACTGTATAGATGAATCGCCAGCGTTGGTTGCTGATTACCTAGAGTTTTGTCTCTTTAGTGGCTTACGCCGTGATGATGTTTTGTGCTTACGTTGGGAACAAGTAGAGCTTGATACCGCCTTAATGCACCCTGTTATCCATAAAAAGCAAAAAGAAGTAATGACCTTGCCTTTAACGAATTATTTAATAGCCATTCTTGAAAGACGTAAGCAAGTACAAGTGAATGAATATGTTTTTGCTGGACGTGGTGGCGATGGCCGCTTTGACGAACCTAAACGACAAATTGCTAAAGTAGTTGAAGCAACAGGCATTAAGTTCTCGTCACATGATTTAAGGCGCACTTACGTTACGATTGCTGAAAGACTTGATATATCGCCTTATGCCATTAAGAGCCTAGTTACACATAGTATTGGTAATGACGTAACAGGAGGCTATGCCATTATTGATGTAGAGCGATTACGCGCCCCTATGCAAAAAATAACCGATTACTTTTTAAAGGCAATGGGTAAAGCCGCCACCGCCGATATTGTGCCACTGGCCAAGCAAGGCTAAACGATACTGTAACTCACTGGAGCTTGTTGTAAGTCATTTATAAGCCTAGAATAGCTTTATCAATAGTGCTATTAGGGCTTTTACTATGCTTGCCATTACCGCCAACGACCTAAAAACAAAAGGTATCCCGATTATTGAGGATAGTCTTAACAACCAAGATGAAGCGATTATCACGGTACGGGGTAAGCCTCGATATGTGGTGATGACTATGGCGCATTACGACCATTTGCGCGATTGTGAACTAGAAGCCGCTTTACATGAGGTCAAACGTGACCTTAAAAATGGTGACTTTATTCAAGAAAGTGCCGCCGACCATGTTAGCCGCGTGTTGGCTATGCCATGAATTATAAAGTTACATACACCGCTGCTTATAACAAAAAGGCGAGTAAGTTCTTAAAAAAGCATCCTAGTTTAATAGATAAGTATCAAAAGACGATTGAACTACTGGAGACTAATCCGCATCACCCCTCATTACGTTTACATAAGCTAGAGGGGCGTTTAAATGATTGCCATAGTGTGTCTATTAATCTGAGTTATCGGATAGTGATTTACTTTTTAATAGCTGATAACGAGATTGTGCCTGTGGATGTTGGCGACCATGATGCGGTGTATTAAGCACCAACTTATTAACCACACCTAGCCTGACGGGGCGAAAGAACGGCAACCCTTAACCGTTTTGGTGTGGTTCTTATTTTAAGGGATAGCGTTTTAAGGGGCGCGTGATGACTAATGATTCTAATTTTTCACATGAATTTGATTATTATCGGTTAGTAGAAGATTTTACTATCCATGAGGCAGCTGCTTTGATTGCGAATGATAGTCCGAATAATGTTAGATATTCAAATTACGATGGAGAGGTATGCTATTACATTGATGGGACCGAAAAAAATAAAATCTTTAGTATTTGCGTTACTGCTATAACTAGAGCTATAGAAAAAGAAAAGTTACCAGCAACCATTAGAACAGGTTCTCGGCAGCCTAATTTTTATGAATCCAAAAATTCTAATGGCTATAAAGAATGGATTCCTATAGGTGATATTGACCCAACAAAAACAACTATTGAACGTGAAGATTTAAGAGCATGGTTAAAGCAACGAGGCTTTAATCAAGGGTTTTTCTTTCCTGAAAATTATAAAAATGATATTCCCTATTTGAACCCAGACAATCCTCACTACCCTAAAAAACTGGCCGCCCTCGTTGCTGCATGGGAGGCAGCAGACCAAACCGCAGAGCATGACCCATCTACCAATAAAAATCCTATTACCTTTGTAAAAAAATGGCTAATAGAAAATGCCGACAAATTTAATTTAAAAGATAACAACCAAAAAGAAGCCTTTTTTGAAGATTTAGCCGCTATCTGTAATTGGAATGTCAAGGGGGGGAGGAATCCTAAAAGCTCCCCCCTCGTTTCTGATGATGAAAATATCAAAAATGACGAAATGAACAAAAAAACAGCTATCAGTAAAAGTTTACACACTAAAATTGCGACCATTACTCCTAATCCATTAGATGACGAACTACCTTTTTAGACATTGATAAATAAAGGTTTTGTTGTCTTTAAAAGGTTATGCTATCAAGAAACAAGGGGGGGAGCATTTTCATACCCCTCCTATCTGTTACCTTTAAAAAATATGCCTAAAATGGGAAGCCTCAACTCACTGAGGCTCACTCATGCAAACCTGTAACCCTGTCAAAAATGCCCTAAATAACGGTATAGCATTGGTGTCCTCTAAACAAAATCCTAGAGGATTATTCATTATGCCAACCGTAAATAATATCACCGCCATTCGTGCCGATGACCTAACCCTATTTGATACCAAAGTCGCTGCTGACTTTATGGGTATCAACCACCTTACCCTCCAAAACTGGCGTAGCACTGGCAAAAGTCCCCGTTACGTTAAAGTTGGCCGTAGTGTTCGATACAGATTATCAGACCTAAAAGCATGGCTTGAAGCCCAAACCCGTAACCACACTGGCGAGGTGGCTTAATATGGATATTCAAGCACGAATTACCCCAATAATTGCCTCTTTAGAAGACGCATTAAGCGACTGTAGCAGCGCGTTAAATGGTGGTGGCAATGTTGCAATGGTGGCCGATGTTTTAACCACTGTACAGCAAGCCTTGTCTAAGTTGCGCCATGTTATTGATGGTTTAGCCGACATTGAAAACGAACAGTCTTTAGCTTTGTTTGGTATTCAAGATGCCGCTATTGAATTGCTTTTATCTTTAGATGCAGCGCAACCCGAATATAAACCACGCCCACACGCTGAGAACGTGGACTTGATTCATGCCATATTGGAGTATTTGCCTGAGTCACCGCCACCGACTGATAACGTGGTGAATATGCCTGTTAAAAAGGAGATTCATCATGACTAAGCACATTATGCTGTTGTCCCTTGTTTCTTTACTGGCAACCTGTCAACCAAGTTACGCCATAGCTCAAAACTATCAACCACTAAATAATCATAGTTTTAATTATGTTGATGTGGTGGCGGTGAATGGTAATAATCAACTCCTCTCAAAATCTCATAGCGTCACCCCACAGCGTCATTGTGGTTTTTTTGCGCCTGTTATTTATCTAGCCTCTCAAGCAAGATATAAGCATGGCGTAAGTGCGGCAGCGTCACACCCACGCTTGCAATCCGTCTATGACGGGACGACACGACCTAATAAGCCT
>DDBM01000257.1 GCA_002333125.1 Moraxellaceae bacterium UBA2032
GTGTTTGAGGTGCAGTAAATAAAGCATGAATATCAATTAAAAGATGTAATGTTTTTTTATGATGGATGGGAGTTTTGGATATAATTGCTTGGACTCAATATTCTTTTGTATGCGTAGATTTTACTTATGACAGCTCATATTTCCATTGCTACGACGAATAACATAACAACAAAACCATTTCTTAAATGGGCAGGTGGAAAATATCGCTTAGCAAGTGTTATACGTGCCGCATTACCTCAAGGCAGCCGCCTAATTGAGCCTTTTGTTGGGTCAGGTGCGGTTTTTTTGAATATGGATTATCCATCTTATGTGCTTGCTGATTCAAATCACCATTTGATTGATTTGTTTCAGTTGCTTAAGTCTGAGGGGGGTGGGTTTATTGATTTTTGTCAGTCTTTTTTTGATAAAGAGGCAAATTCAGAGTCGGTTTTTTATCAGCGTCGTGATTTATTTAATGCGACTAATGATATTAAATTAAGATCTGCTTTGTTTGTTTATTTGAACCGTCACTGTTTTAATGGGCTATGCCGTTACAATGCAAAAGGTTTTTTTAATGTGCCTTTTGGCCGTTATAAGTCACCCTTGTTTCCGCGCCAAGAGATGTTAGCGTTTCATAGAAAGAGCCAATACGCTTGTTTTAATGTCTCTGATTTTAGCCATACAATGAAAATGGCTCAAAAAGGCGATATTATTTATTGTGATCCTCCCTATGTACCATTATCTGCTACGGCAAGTTTTACCAGTTATACGCAGGGTGGTTTTGGTTTAGAAGAACAAAATAGACTTGCGGCAATGGCTCTTGAATTGTCTTTAAAAGGGATTCCAGTCATTATTTCCAACCATCATACTCCCTTTACTTTAAATGCCTATAAAGATGCAAAAATAGAGTTTTTTGATGTTCAACGTTTTATTTCAAGCAAGGCCGAGTCAAGAGGCAAGGTAAGCGAGTTATTAGCTATATTTTCATAAGAGATTAAGGTAATGGATTACGATATTATTCAAAAGGATTTATATTTTAAAGCGGATGATGCTTTTGTTGCTGAGACAATTGAGTTATTTAAAAATAAACTTGTGTTTGTTAACCATGATAAGCGTATTTTCTTGTTTCAAGAAAATTGTTTGGCACTTTTGGATAAAATTGCCGATAAATATCCACAAGGTTGTTTTGATATGATTTTTGCAGATCCACCGTATTTTTTATCAAATGGTGGCATAACATGCAGATCAGGAAGAATGGTGACAGTGAATAAAGGTGATTGGGATAAATCACGCGGTACAGAGCTGAATCACGAGTTTAATCTAGAGTGGCTCAAGCGTTGTCAACGGGTATTAAAAGCTAATGGTACAATGTGGGTGTCAGGGACAATGCACTCTATTTATTCGATTGGTTTTGCCATGCAACAGTTAGGGTTTAAGCTATTAAATGATATTATATGGGAAAAACCAAATCCACCGCCAAATTTAAGTTGTCGATATTTTACTCATGCGACTGAAACAGTCATATGGGCAGCTAAAAACTCGAATTCACATCATTTTTTTAATTATGATGAAATGAAAAGAATCAATAAAAACAAACAAATGAAATCTGTTTGGCAATTATATCCACCGAAAATACTAGAAAAGCGATACGGCAAACATCCGACTCAAAAACCAATAGCATTAATTGAGCGTTGTATTTTAGCGGCAACGCAACAGGGCGACTTTATTTTTGATCCTTTTGCGGGCAGTAGCACAACAGGCGTTGCGGCAATAAAATTAAATCGTGGTTTTTGTGGTGTTGAATTAGAAAATGAGTTTATTCAATTATCACAACAACGTTTACAATCGGCAATTCAAGAAAGGGATAAAATATGATCGTTGGTGGTATTGGTGGAGCAACAACAAAAACAGGATTGGCATTTGAAAAAGAAGTTGATTTTCAAGAGTTAATTCTTAGAATACAAGGTTATGAATTTAGGGATGAAAAAAATATAGCAGGGCGTGGTTTGTATTTTAATGGTGAGTTAGTCGCTCGTTGTTTTCGTAAGCATGATTTTTATAAGTTTTTGGCGGAGCATGGCGTTGATTGGAAAAAAATAATATCAAAAAAGTTATTACCCGATGATGCTCTTTTAGTCATTATACGAGAAACATTATTTATTATTGAGGTCAAATACCAACAAGTTGCAGGATCGGTTGATGAAAAATTACAAACCTGTGATTTTAAGCGCAAGCAATATCTAAAGTTGGTTTGTTCGTTAGATCTAAAAGTCGAATATGTCTATGTATTAAATGACTGGTTTCGCAAACCCGAATATAAAGACGTACTCGACTATATTCATAGCGTTAATTGCCATTATAAGTTTAATGAATTGCCTTTGGCTTGGTTAGGATTGCCTTGTTAAGTTTTTAGAGATGGCGTAGGGCGCAATACAAATCGCGCCCTAAGTTGGTGCAGCCGTTTGTTGAAATTTTTAACCCAATTTTTTAAAAATCAAACTAGCATTGGTGCCACCAAAGCCAAAGCTATTGGACATAGCTGTATTAACCGATTGATTTAGTAAAGTTTCACGCACTACAGCCAAACCTTCGGCAGCAGGGTCTAACTCGTCAATATGTGCCGATGCCGCCACAAAGTTTTCTTGCATCATCAACAAACAATAAATGGCTTCTTGTACACCTGCCGCGCCTAAAGAGTGACCTGTTAAAGCTTTTGTTGAGCTGATATACGGTGTTTTTTGGCCAAAGACCCGTTGAATCGCTTTAAGTTCTACACAGTCACCTGCGGGTGTTGCTGTGCCGTGCGCATTAATATAATCAACAGGGCATTGCGCCATTTCAAGGGCAATTTGCATACAGCGTGTTGCGCCATCACCACTCGGAGCAACCATGTCATGGCCATCTGATGTGGCGGCATAACCCACTAATTCGGCATAAATTTTTGCGCCACGTTGTACAGCATGGTCGTAATCTTCTAACACCAACATACCACCGCCGCCAGCAATCACAAAACCATCACGATTAGCCGAAAATGGGCGTGAAGCCGATTCGGGGGTATCATTGTAACGGCTAGCCATTGCACCCATCGCATCAAACAAACACGATAAACTCCAATGTTCTTCTTCGCCACCACCTGCAAACACCATATCTTGTTTGCCAAGCTGAATTTGCTCCATCGCGTTACCAATACAATGCGCCGAAGTAGCACAAGCAGAAGAAATAGCGTAATTAACGCCATAGATTTCAAAGGCTGTTGCCAATGAAGCCACAACGGTACTGGTCATAGTACGTGGCACCATATAAGGGCCAACCCGCTTAATGCTTTTTTCACGGGCAGTATCGGCTGCAATGACAACATTTTCGGTAGATGCACCGCCTGAACCTGCAATCACACCCACACGCGGGTTTTTAGCCACTTGCTCTTTGCTTAAACCTGCATCAGTAATAGCGTTTTGCATGGCTACATAAGCATAAGCGGCAGCATCACCCATAAAACGTCGCGATTTACGGTCAATTAGACTATCTAGGTCGAGGGTAGGTTTGCCGCTAACTTGGCTTCTAAAGCCCATTTGGGCATAAATAGGATTACTTTTAAGACCAGAAATACTATTCTTTAAGTGATGAGTCACGGTGGCGGCATCGTTGCCTATACATGAAACAATACCCATACCTGTTACAACTACTCTACGCATAATATAACCCTCAATGTAAAACCTATAAGACTGACGCGGGAATGATGTACTAATGGAGCGGCTGCGCGTAAGTCGAATTATTATCTAAGATGAAACTTAAGCTTTTATTAATAAAGTAAAATATCTATTAAATAAATTAACCCTCTTGTGTAAAGAGGGTGTTATACAAGAGGTATTAAAAGTTATCAGTGGTGGTAAACAAACCACATTTTAAATCGAGAGCAGTATAAATTTCACGGCCATCCACTAGCACGCGGCCATCGGCAATACCCATGACTAATTTACGCTCAATCACACGGCGTAATTGCAACTCATAGGTAAGCTTTTTATGTGTAGGTAAGACTTGGCCTACAAACTTAACTTCACCCACACCTAAAGCACGACCACGGCCTGGGTTACCACGCCAACCCAAATAAAAGCCTAATAGTTGCCACATAGCATCTAAACCTAAACAACCAGGCATGACGGGGTCACTAATAAAATGACAGTCAAAAAACCATAAATCGGGCGTAATGTCTAACTCGGCAATAATTTCGCCTTTGCCGTACTGTCCATCATCGTCACTAATCTTGGTAATTCTGTCCATCATTAACATCGGAGGTACAGGCAAACGGGCATTTTCTGCCCCAAACAATTCACCTCGGCCACAAGCCAATAATTGTTCTTTTGTATATTGATTAGCGCGCATTAAAATAACTTCCAAAAAGTAAACGGCGTGATTCTAGCAAGCGATTGTGTCATATAACTAACACGAACCCAGTAGAATGTTTCTAATTATGTTTTTTGTGCTTAAAAGATGGCCTTTTAAGTATAAAATGATCTTGTAGATGCACAGTTGTACAAAAAACTTGTTAAAAAGTATGTTAAATAAATGTCAATGGCCATAAAAACGGGTTAATTTGTCACTGTTTGCTTGACCAAAAACCAGCAATGTCCGAAGATATTGCACCTTTTATATTGTCTTAGCCATTTATTGTTAGGGCAATTCCTTATCACTTCGTTAAATCGTCACATTCCGAGGATTCCATGAAGGCTCTTGTTGCTGTAAAACGCGTTGTAGATTACAACGTAAAAGTTCGCGTCAAAGCGGACAACTCAGGCGTTGAACTTGCCAATGTTAAAATGGCTATTAACCCATTCTGCGAAATCGCTGTTGAAGAAGCGGTTCGTTTAAAAGAAAAAGGTATTGTTACCGAAATCGTGGTTGTTTCTGTTGGCCCTAAAGAAGCTCAAGAACAAATTCGTACTGCCTTAGCCTTAGGTGCTGACCGTGGTATTTTGGTCGAAACAGGCGCAGAAGTGCTACCTTTAGCCGTTGCTAAATTATTAAAAGCTATTTGTGACCAAGAACAACCACAATTGGTTATTTTAGGTAAGCAAGCGATTGATGATGATAACAACCAAACTGGCCAAATGTTGGCTGCGTTGGCAGGTTATGCTCAAGGTACGTTTGCTTCTATGGTTAAAGTAGAAGGCGATAAAGTCGCGGTTACTCGTGAAATCGACGGTGGTTTTCAAACCGTAGAATTAAACTTGCCTGCGGTTGTTACCACAGACTTACGTTTAAACGAGCCGCGTTATGCCGCGTTGCCTAACATCATGAAAGCCAAGAAAAAGCCTTTAGATGTTAAAACGCCTGCTGATTTTGGTGTTGATGTTACCCCGCGTATTAAAACTTTAAAAGTTGAGCCACCTGCTGAGCGTAGTGCAGGTATCAAAGTTAAAACCGTTGAAGAGTTAGTAGCTAAACTCAAAAACGAAGCGAAGGTGATCTAATCATGGCAATTTTAGTTTACGCAGAACACGATAACAGTTCTATTAAAGGGGCTACACTTAACACTGTAGCGGCTGCTCAAGCAATTGGTGGCGATATTCACGTTTTAGTTGCAGGTAGTGGCTGTGATGCAGCCGCCCAAGCTGCGGCACAAATTGCAGGCGTAAGTAAAGTATTAGTGGCCGACAACGCCGCTTATGCTCATCAATTAGCCGAAAACGTGAGTTTGTTAGTGGCTGAATTGGGTAAGGCTTATAGCCATATTCTTGCACCAGCAACCACAAATGGCAAAAACTTTGCACCGCGTGTTGCTGCTTTGTTAGACGTAGCTCAAGTTTCTGAAATCACTAAAGTGGTGAGTGCAGACACCTTTGAACGTCCTATCTATGCAGGTAACGCGATTGCCACAGTTCAAGCTTTAGATGCAATCAAAGTGATTACCGTGCGTACAACGGGTTTTGACCCAGTTGCAGCAACAGGTGGTTCAGCAGCAGTTGAAGCCGTTGCTTCTGCAACTGATGCAGGCACATCTAAATTTGTTGGCGAAGAGTTAGCTAAGTCTGACCGTCCAGAATTAACAGCCGCTAAAATTGTTATTTCTGGTGGCCGTGGTATGGGCAATGGCGATAACTTCAAAATTCTTTACAGCTTAGCTGACAAACTTGGCGCAGCCGTTGGCGCATCGCGTGCCGCTGTTGACGCAGGTTTTGTACCAAACGATATGCAAGTAGGCCAAACAGGTAAAATTGTTGCGCCTCAATTGTATGTTGCGGTAGGTATCTCTGGTGCGATTCAGCATTTAGCAGGTATGAAAGATTCTAAAGTCATTGTTGCTATCAACAAAGACGCAGAAGCTCCCATTTTCCAAGTCGCTGACTACGGTATTGTTGCTGACTTGTTTGATGTAGTGCCTCAGTTAGAAAAATTGGTGTAAAAGCTGGTTTAACCCTCACTCTAACTCTCTCCCACAAGGAGAGAGGACTCCCTCTCCCTTTGGGAGAGGGGGGGTGAGGGCTAAAAAACTTCAAAAAGCCCTAGCATTTGCTGGGGCTTTTTTGTTTAAGGAGAAAAAATGTCTGCCTATATTTCACAACTTGCCATTTATCCCCTAAAGTCGGCGGCGGCTATTGCATTAACACAAAGCGTATTATCAAGTTTTGGTTTGCAACATGATAGACGTTGGTTATTAGTCGATGACGAAGGTAAATTTATTACCCAGCGTCAGTATGCACAAATGGCCTTAATTCATGTACAAGTAATTGAGGGGGTACTGCATTTAGCTGCCCCTAATATGTCACCATTGATAGCCACACCACATCATCCTCAACAAATCACCGTCACGGTCTGGCAAGATACCGTCATGGCCTTAACCATAAGCGAAGAGGCTGATACATGGTTGAGTCAGTTTTTGGGTTTTAGTGTACGTTTGGTGTTTTTTCCTGAGTATAGCCAGCGGGTGGTTGATACTGCATGGGCAGGCGTAGGGCATCAAACGGCGTTTTCGGATGGATTCCCTTTGTTGGTCATTAGCCAAGCCAGTTTTGATGATTTAAGTCAGCGTTGGGGACAAGCCATAGATTGGCGGCGTTTTCGACCCAACATCGTTATTGCAGGCGATTTTGCACCTTATAGCGAAGACACTTGGACGGCTTTAAAAATAGGCGATGTTGAATTGGCCTTAGTTAAACCGTGTTCACGTTGTGTTATTCCGAGTATTAACCCCCAAACAGGCGCAAAAGATAGCAGCCTTAATCGGGTATTAGCACAACATCGTCGTGCCAACGATGGCAAAATTTACTTAGGTCAAAATGCTATTATTCAAAAAGCCTCTTTACAGAGTGTGCTACATATCGGCGATAAGGTACAAATTATCAGTAAGTCATAAAAAGCAGCATTGCTTTTTGTTATCGTCTTGAGATACAACAAGGAGTGCTTATAATGTGCCATTCATGGGCTTAATAAATATTAGAGTAATAACAAATGATAATAGAGTACTTCTTTGATTTTGATGATGCCAAGCAACTCTATTTTAAAGTTGATTTAGACCGTCAATTTGATTTTAAGCAAGATTTAAGTCAGGCATCCGACTGGACAAAATTAGAAAATAATCAATGTTCTAATTGCCCGCTTAAAAAAACGGTATTTAGTCATTGTCCTGCGGCTTTAGATTTAGATAAAGTAATCGGTGGTTTTCAGCAAATTCCTGCCATTACTAAAGTTAAAGTAACCGTTATTACGCCAGAGCGCGAATATGCTAAACGGGTCACCTTAGAAGAAGGCGTACGCGCGTTAATGGGGCTGATTATGGCCACCAGTGCTTGCCCTGTCTTTAATACACTTAAACCCAATGCCCGACATCACCTACCTTTTGCTAGCCGAGAAGAGTCGGTATTACGCTCAGCGTCTTTGTATTTGTTAAGTCAGTATTTATTAGCTCAAGATGGCGGCGAGCCTGATTGGGAGCTAACGGGTTTAATCAAAACCAATGAGCAACTACAACTGGTTAATCATGCCTTTTGGCAACGCACCATGACCGCGTTTCAGAGTGATGCTAACTCTAAAGCCTTATTAGGTTTTTTTACTTTATCATCTAATATGTCGGCTTCGTTACAAAGTCAATTAGTGAAAATGAAAAACGTGTTTTATAGTGGCCAATAATTTTTTAGTTGGGTTTGAAGCCAATTTTTTTATAGAGCGTATATTAAACAGCTCACACAATTAATAATAAACGATGAGCATAACAACATGATTATTCAATACTTTTTTTCGTTTGATGATGGTTTGGATTTAAGTTATGACGTGCAGGTTAATCGGCGTTTTTCGATTCATGCNNGCCGCTTTAGATTTAGATAAAGTTATTCAAGATGTGCAAAAAATTTCGGCTTTAACTAAAGTTAATGTACGCGTTATTACTGCCGAGCGCGAATACGTAAAACGGGTGACTTTAGAAGAGGGCGTACGGGCATTAATGGGGCTGATTATGGCCACCAGTGCTTGTCCTGTCTTTTGTGATTTAAAACCCAATGCACGTAATCATTTGCCTTTTGCTAGCCGAGAAGAGTCTATTTTACGTTTAGCATCGGTGTATTTAATGAAGCAATATTTTATTTGGCGTGAAGGCGGTGTGCCTGATTGGGAGCTAAAAGGCTTAATTAAAGAACACGCCGAATTACAATTGGTTAATCATGCTTTTTGGCAACGAGTAATAGCTGCGTTTAAAAGTGATGCTAATTCTAAAGCTTTATTGAGTTTTTTTACGGTATCGGCCAGTATTTCCACCTCGTTAGATAGCCAACTCGCTAAAATGAAAACAGTCTTTTTTAGTAGTGTAGAGTAAATTTTTTGCATAATTTTTGGTGGGTAATTTTGTTGGTGGCGGTATTTGTGGGTGGGCAATGGATGATGATGCGTCCTAATCCACGTGAACAACGTGTGATGCACCTGCGTGAAGCGGCGCGTAAAATGAGTTTGCAACCTAGACTTGTGCCACCTCCAGACTGGTTTAAAACAGATAATAAGCAGTTTATTGCCTGTTATAGCCTAATTGTACCTACGGCAAAATTGCCTTATAGCCGTGCCGAACGCCAAGCCGACGGCACATGGAAAACAGTGACAGGCAATGATTTGTTAGCAAAAACGGTACTTCCTGCCGAGGCCGATTTTTTATTGGCGATAGAAGCGCAAGCGAATAGTATTAGTTTTTATTGGCAAGAAGATGCAGCACAAACAGCGTTAGAGCCTTTAAAAATATGGTTGACGGCGTTAGCAAGTTAAGTGCTGCGTGTGATTTTGTTGTTTTTTGATGAGTTTTTTAGCCTAAAGTTAAAAAAAGCGACTGGTTTAATGAGTTAAATCGCTTATCTGTTGTATGCTTGCGCGGTTTTGTGTACGGTTAGTGCCTAAGTTCTCATGACTAAGACTATATTAAAACAATCGTCTCGTTTTGCAACTTACGCATTTTGCCAAAATTATTGCGTAAGTCTTAATTCGCTACGGTTGTCATAATGAGCTATATCTAGTCATTATAACGTCTTGAAATAACTAATTTTTGATAAAACTTTTGGGTTGTTATGGCTAAAGCATTGGTAATAGTGGAGTCGCCCGCTAAGGCGAAAACCATCAATAAGTATTTGGGCAAGGACTTTATTGTTAAGTCCAGTATTGGACACGTGCGCGATTTGCCTGTTAGTGGCGGCGCAAAAGAAGAAAAAGAAGACAAAGAAGTCAAACCAAAAACACGTTTAACCGCCGAAGAAAAAACACTTAAAGCGCGTAGTGCGTTATTTGGCCGTATGGGAATCGACCCCGAGCATGATTGGCAAGCGCAATACCAAATTTTACCAGGTAAAGAAAAGGTCGTTGCCGAATTAAAGGCACTGGCCAAAACGGTTGATACTATTTATCTAGCAACCGACTTGGATAGAGAAGGGGAAGCGATTGCATGGCATTTGCAAGAAGTCATTGGTGGCGACCCGAGCCGTTATCAGCGTGTAGTCTTTAACGAAATTACCAAAACCGCCATTACTGCCGCTTTTCAAAAACCGACCCGTTTAAATTTAGACCGCGTTAATGCCCAACAAGCACGTCGCTTTTTAGACCGTGTGGTGGGATATATGGTGTCGCCGCTGTTATGGGAAAAAATTGCCCGTGGCTTATCGGCAGGACGGGTACAGTCGGTGGCGGTGCGTTTAGTGGCCGAAAAAGAGCGCGAAATTAGAGCGTTTGTGCCTGAAGAGTTTTGGGATTTACACGCCGAAACACAAACACCTAAAAATGCCAACTTGCGTTTGCAAGTCACTAAATACAAAGACCAAGCCTTTAAGCCTAAAAAAGAACAAGAAACCAATGTTGCTTTAGCCGCCTTAAAAGACGCAACTTATACGGTAAGCAAGCGTGAAGACAAACCGACTAAAACTCGACCATCTGCGCCCTTTATTACCTCGACTTTACAACAAGCAGCCAGTACTCGTTTAGGTTTTAGTGTCAAAAAAACCATGACCTTAGCGCAGCGTTTATACGAAGCGGGTCATATTACCTATATGCGTACCGACTCGACTAATTTGAGTCAAGATGCAGTCCAAAATGTACGTCAATTTATTGAGCATCAGTTTGGCGCAAACTATGTGCCTGCTAACCCTAATTTATATGCCAGTAAAAGTGGCGCACAAGAAGCTCACGAAGCGATTCGTCCTTCGGATGTTGCTACCATTCCGAGTAGTATTGGCGGTTTAGAGCGTGATGCTGAGCGTTTATATGATTTAATTTGGCGACAATTTGTAGCTTGTCAAATGCCCGATGCCGAATACGTTAGCACCTCTTTAGTCGTTGCTGCGAGCGATTACGAATTGCGTACTCGTGGCCGTATTTTGACCTTTGATGGCTTTACTAAAGTGCTATCACCTGTACAAAAAGACAATGACGATGTGGTGTTACCTAACGTCAATGTAGGCGAAGTCTTAAAGCTAATTCAGTTATTACCCACACAGCATTTTACTAAAGCACCGCCACGCTTTACCGAAGCCTCTTTAGTGCGTGAATTAGAAAAACGTGGTATTGGCCGTCCTTCAACCTATGCCTCTATTATTTCGACTATTCAAGACAGAGGTTACGTTAAACTTGATAACAAGCGTTTTTATGCCGAAAAAATGGGCGATATTGTTGCCGAGCGTTTGTTAGAAAGTTTTGATGATTTAATGGATTATGCGTTTACCGCCAAGCTAGAAGAAGAGTTAGATAAAGTTGCCGAAGGCGACGTTAACTGGAAAAAACTCTTAAATGATTTTTACCGCGACTTTAAAGCCAAACTCGAAAAAGCCTCTGGCGAAAACGGTATGCGTCGTAATCAACCCGTAGAAATAGATGTTCCTTGTTTGTTATGTCAGCGTCCAATGCAAATTCGTACCGCCACAACTGGCGTGTTTTTAGGTTGTAGTGGTTATGGTTTGCCGCCTAAAGAACGTTGCAAAGGCACGATTAATCTCATGCCTGTAGAGCATTTAGCACTTGCAGATAACGATGAAGAAGGCGAAACCAACGAATTACGCGCCAAAAAACGCTGCCCTAAATGCAGTGCCGCAATGGACAGTTATTTAGTCGATGCCGAACGTAAATTACATGTTTGTGGTAATAATCCCGACTGTGATGGCTTTGTGGTTGAACAAGGCACATACAAAATTAAAGGTTACGAAGGGCCTAGTGTAGAATGTGATAAATGTGGCGCGGCAATGGAGCTAAAAAGTGGCCGCTTTGGTGCTTATTTTGCTTGTACTAATTGCACCAACACCCGCAAAGTCTTGAAAAATGGCGAAGCAGCCCCACCTAAAGCAGATGCGATTCACACCGACATTAAATGTGGCAAAGTGAATGATTATTTTGTGTTGCGTGATGGTGCCGCAGGGTTGTTTTTGGCCGCAAGTCAATTTCCTAAAAACCGCGAAACACGCACACCAAGCATTGCAGAATTAAAATCGGTTTCTGACCGTTTAGACCCTAAGTTTCATTATTTATTGTCTGCACCGCCAACCGATGACTATGGTAATCCTGCCTTATTGCGTTTTAGTCGTAAAACTAAAGAGCAATTTGTAGCCACCGAAGAAGACGGCAAACCGACAGGTTGGCAAGCCTTTTATAAAGATGGCATTTGGAAGATTACTAAAGGCAAAATGTCTAAAGAGAAGTAAGTTTTGCCCTCACTCTAGCTCTCTCCAACGGGAGAGAGAACCCCCTCTCCCTGTGGGAGAGGGTTGGGGTGAGGGAGTCACTCAATAAGGTAAGTTGTTATGCGTGTTGCGCGATATGGTGCAGGTCGTACCAACCAAAAGTTTTATTTTTGCAAAATTGCATTAGAGCAATGTGAAGCCGCTGTAGATGATGCCCATAAACAAGCACATTATGAGGCGGCGGTATTTCATCTACATGGTGCATTTTTGGCTTTACTGCAAGAGCTAAGTCGTTTTTATAAGCTGTCGCCACAATTAGCCACGACCGAAGCAATTCGTTTGGCTTTAGAGGCTAAAGGGCAGGTTTCTCCCGAAATTAGCCAGTTGCAAGCCGTAGAAACACATGACGCATGGTTAGGGCAATTGCAAAAAGTGTTTTTTGAGTATCAGTTAGCGGCTGACCCTGTAGAGCCACAGCCCGAAGCCGAATTACCTGATAGTTTAATTGTGCGTATGGTCACAATGGAGGAGGAGCCTGTTTTGGATGTAGCACGTGTACAAGCGTGGTATAAACAATTACAGCGTTTAATTACAGACTTTAGACAAGAGATGGTAGAGTTTTAACATGCCTGAAGCGATGTTAGAAATAGTCGAGTTAGAAAATGGCGAAGTGGTTTTGCGCCGTGCCGATAGCAGCGCAGGCTCTAGCGAGCCGTTTGTGCGTGTCAGTTTTTCGGAAGAAGCCAAAGCCCTAATAAACGGGCAATCGGCACAACTTGGCCGCATGATGATTAGCATGGGCTTACAAGCAGTAGCGCGCGCTCATGCCGAAGCCATTAAAGAAGCCATCGAAGCAGGTGAGTTATCAGAAGATGACTCAGACGACGATAGCGCGATTCCCCCCAATACCCGTTTACATTAAATGCTAATTTTTTGTAGGGCTAAACTTCTATATTTGCCTCAAAATTAGGGCAGACGGGTCGCCTCTACAAAATCCGCATTTTGTATTCATTCCCAGACATCTACACGCCCCCATAAATTCTATTATCGAGACTGTTTATGCAAAAAATCGCCATTATTGGTAGTGGTATTGCAGGCTTAACCGCCGCTTATCGGGCGCGTCAGGCAGGTTTTAAGGCGACTTTGTTTGAAGCACAGCAAGGGCATGGCATGGATGCTCATGCCTTAGCCGTCGATGGCGGTACAGTTGACGTACCATTACGGGTGATGAATCCTCAACGTTGGCAAAATGTATTAGCCTTAGCGCGTGACGTGGGTGTAGGCACTTTTGAAGTCAATACTTATGTTTCGTGTAGCGATTTACAGCAAAAAACATGGTTTCGCTCGTATCGTATGCCCGTAACGCATTGGCCAATGTTAGGTTCTTGGCGTTATGCCCATTTAAACAGTGCCAAAATTGCCCTTGGCTTGTGTCAACTCAAAAAAACGCTGCGTTATACGCGACAACATCCTCAACTAAGTATTGCCGAATTATTAGTAAAATATCCTTTTGAACCTGTCTTTTGGCGTGGTTTGGTGTTGCCTTTATTAACCACGATTTGCACTTGTGACGAAGCTCATTTATTAGCATGGCCAAGCCATCAATTATTAAGTTTATTAAATGATATTTTAAATCCACAAGGTAAGCGTTTGTTGCGTTTGAAGGGTGGAACATCGGCCTTAGTGCAGCGTTTGGCGCAAGGTGTGCCTAGTTATCACGGTAGCCCTGTGCTGCAAGTGGTAGAGCAGGGCGAGCAGGTGTTGGTTAAAAATCAGCGTGGCGAGGGCGGATTATTTGATAGAGTAATTGTGGCTACACAAGCCAACCAATTAAGTTTTATTGAGGGTGAGCAATACGCAGCCGAGAAAAAAGTCTTGGCAGGCATTACTTATGCTCAAGGCGAGTTAGTGGTACATCAAGATTTACATTGTTTGCCGCGTTGCCGCAAAGATTGGACAGCCTTAAGTTTTATGGCCGATAAACAGTTTGAGCGGTTTATGTTTAGCGTGTGGGTAAATACCGTTGAGCCAAGTTTGGCCAATAAAACACCTGTATTGCAAACATGGAATCCTATTATTAGTTTAGATGAGGCTAAGGTTTTATCGCGCACGCCCTTTCAACGGGCTGTAGTTAATTCAAATACTGCTAAAATTTTAGCGCAGCTTGAGCAATGGCATCAGCAGCCGAATAGACGGATTTTTTATATTGGTTCATGGGCTTTTGAGGGTGTGCCGTTGTTAGAAACAGCGGTGTGTTCGGCACAAGCGGTGATTGATAGAATTAGCCTCAATGCCAAACCCCCAACATTTTAATATTAATGGCCAACTACTCAGTAACAATCCACAACACCACGTTTGGAACAACTTAGGTTATTGGGCAAAAGATAACGACTATGGTGCGGCGTGCCAAGCCTTAGCCCGTTTGCATGGTCAAGCCGCACAACTACACGCAGGAGAGCATATTTTAGAGTTAGCCTGTGGTTATGGTGCAGCATTTGAGTTGTGGCAAAACGAGTTTAATATAAATAAAATCAGTACCTTAGAATACAGACCGCAATGCGTTGAGTATATTGAACAACAATCTTTAGCGCAGTTAGTGCAAATTAGCCAAGGGCGATTTTATCCATTACCAAAGCAATTAAACGATGTTGAATATGATGCTGTTGTATGTGTTGATGCCGCCTATCATGCACAATCATTAACACAATTTTTTGGGGTGATTGCCTCAGCCTTAAAAACAGAAGGGCGTTTTGCATTTTCTACTTTAATGTTGGCCGATGATTATACTAACTATGCTTTAACACAACGCATGTTTGCTCAAGCTTTGTTACGCCTAGCAAATATTAATAAAGCCAATGTGTTAAGCCATGCTCAAATAATTCAAGCAGCCCAACAACAGCAACTAACAGATATTCAAATTGTGCCACTTAATAGCGTATTTGCAGGTTTTGCACAGTGGATCGAACAACGTGCCTCACAATTGCCGCAATATCTTAAATTAAGCAAAGATTGGCAAAAAATTTACTTAACCGCGCGTTGGTGCAAATGGTTGGTTAATTATCCTTTGTTGCGTTATGTGTTGGTGAGCGGCAAAAAATCCCCTCTCCCTTTGGGAGAGGGTTAGGGTGAGGGCAAAACTAATCACACCAACTCAAATCCAACTCACGCTCATAAACCGAGGTACTCACGCCTAACAAACCCAACATGGTATGAAACAAATTATCATGGGCAACAGGCTCAGCTTGCTTTTGTTTTAGACATTGTTGAGCTTGAGCATGAGTAAAGCTAAATGTAGGCGAAAACCATGCAAACATTGGAATATGGGTTTGCTGGCTCGGTGCAAACATATATGGTGCACCGTGTAAATATAAGCCGCGTTCGCCCGTGGATTCGCCGTGGTCAGATACATACCACAGTGCCGTTTGATAGTCTTGAGCGTTTGTTATTAGGGTATCAATGGTTTGCGCTACAATATAATCGGTATATAAAATGGTGTTGTCGTAAGTGTTAATTAACGCCTCTTGTGAGCAACCCTGAATCGCATTGGTGTTACAAGCGGGCGTAAATTTTTCAAAGGCCTTAGGGTAACGTCGATAATACGCGGGCCCATGACTACCTGCTTGGTGTAATACAATCACGCGGTCAGCAACAGGGGCAGTTTTTAAATAGTCATTAAAAGTTTCTAATAATAAATCATCTTGGCATTCGCCATCTTTACACCATGCTTCGGTACGATGCGGCAGCAACGGAATATTTGTTACACGGTCGCAAGCCCCTTTACAGCCAGAGTTATTATCAATCCATGTGACTTGATAACCTGCACGTTGCAAAATATCTAATAAGCCTTCGCGGTGATTGGCTAATTCATCATCATAATTTTTGCGAGTAAAGCCCGAAAACATACACGGTAAAGACACAGCCGTTGCAGTGCCACAAGAGCTAGTTTGGCTAAAGTTAATCAGCGGTTTTTTGCTTAGCTCTGGGTTGGTATTACGTGCATAACCATTTAAAGAAAAGCTTTCGGCACGTGCGGTTTCGCCCACGACTAACACCATCAGCGTGGGTTTACCTTGGGGTATTTGAGTGCGTTTTGCATCTTCGCCATAACGTACTAATGGCAGTTTTTTAATGACAGCATGGCGTTGAAAGTAGTTAGTAAAGGCATTGATACTATTAGTAGGATTAACACTAAAACGTACCGTACGATGTTCTCTAAAAATAGCGGCATAATCGACATAAAATAACATTGCCACGCTACCAATTAACACCAAAGAAATTATCACACCATAAGTACGTTGTTTTAATTGTGTAAAAAAGCCTTGTGCATCTAAAGGCTTACGCCATAACCAATACATAGGCAATATCATAATAATAAAAATATAAGCAAATAAGTGCCAGTTTAATAAGTCACGAGCTTCGTAAGGGTCAGTTTGCATTAAGTTTTGAATTTGACCTACTTCAACCCCCACACCAAAGGTATCCACCGAGTAAGCACCAAAGGCACAAAAGAACAGCAACAAACTTTGTAATGGACGCGCCAAAAAGCCCCATGTAAAGAGCTGTAATAATAGATTTAAGTATGCCCATAACAACACAAATGCTGAGGCCAAAAATACACCCTCTTTAAGTCCGTTATAAGGTGTAAGCGTGTAAAGCTGATACAAAAAAGAACTATTGGCTAAACAAGTCATCCATAACGCCAGTAGGCCGTTAATAACCGCTAAGCGACGTGATGAAAGTTTTTGAAAAATATTGATAGACATATACTAAGTATCTTGTTTGTTAAACGAGGTAACTGGAAGGGTGATTTCAACAATTAGGCCACCTTGGGCGCGATTTTTAATACTAATTTGACCATCATGTAACTCTAAAATTTTTTGCACAATCGACAAGCCTAGCCCTGTACCACGACTATCGGCGGTGTCTTGATGGCGATAAAAGCGTTGCATAAGGCGTGGAATATCGGCTTCGGGTACACCACAACCCGTATCGGCAATGTGTATTTGAACCTGTTGATTTAGTAGCATTAGCATGACGTTAATATCTGTGTGCTGAGGGCTGTATTTGATGGCATTTTCAATTAAATTTCGTAATAAAATCGTTAGTAAAAGGCGATTGCCTTCAAGCACAATATTTTGATGAGATTGATTGAGTGCTAAGGATTGCTCTTTTTCGGAGGCTAAAGGAAATAGCCCAGCAATGACTTCTTGGGTAAAACCTACAAGCTCAATTTGCTCTCGCTCTAGGGCGTATTTATTGGGTTCTAAACGCGCTAAGGTTAATAATTGCTCAACCGTATGTGCGCTACGGTTTACACCTATTAATGCTTTATCAATCCCTTGTTGCATCTTTTGTATATCGGGTGCGTTTTGAGCCACTTGTAATTGCAGTTTGAGTACCGTGAGTGGTGTTCTTAACTCATGGGCAGCATCGGCCAAAAAGCGACGTTCTCGCTCTAAACCTTCATCTAAACGCGTCAGTAAATGATTAAGTGCATCTAATACAGGTTTTAGCTCGTTGGGTGGCTGTTCGTTAAGTTTGACGGGCTGCAAATAATCTAAGTCACGCTCTTGCATGGCTCTAGAGAGTTTGGTTAACGGAGATAGGCCTTTTTTTATGAAGCTACTAATTAGTATCACCATTAAAATAACGGCAATAATAGTGCCAGATAACATACTTAACAAAATATTGTTGAGCATTTCCTCTCTAATATCTGAGCGTTCCGCCACCATTAGCCAATACTGGTTAGCAGGAATCTGATGGGTATAAATAAACCAAATATGTTTACCTGTTTTTTGTTGAAAAAAACCTTTAGTCAACGGAGAGAGGGCATAGTTTGGTGCGCTTGGCGTATTAAGTAATAGTTTTCCGTGTTTGTCCCATACTTGAATAGCCAATTTACGCTCGTAAGCGTGTCCATCTGCGTTGTATTCTGTGCCAGACTGAAAGCGGTTGTTATTGACCTGTAAGAGTGCTTCGCTAATATGCTGTAAATTGATTTTATTTATTTTTTGATTTAAAAAACCACCAATAAACCGCGCATTTTCTACAAGTTGAGCATCATGTAGCTCATTTATTTCTTCGGTTGTTGATAAATAACTAATTAAAAAAGACACAAATGATGCCAATAATAAGGTGCTAAAAAAACCTACAAGCAAATATTGACGAATAGACTTCATGGCGCAAGTTCTTGAATAATATAACCTACGCCGCGCACTGTTTTAATGAGTTCGGGATAGAGTTTTTTGCGTAAATGATGAATATGCACTTCGAGGGCATTACTTTCGATATCTTCACCCCAACCATACAAACTTTGTTCGAGTTGTTGCCGAGTAATTACTTTACCAACATTTTCTAAAAGCTGATGCAGCAGCATAAACTCACGCCGATGTAAGATGATTTCTTGTTTTTTAAAAAAGGCTTGTTGGCTTTGTGGGTCAAGTATTAAATCACCATAGCTAATACGGGTATCTGCGCGACCATGAGAACGGCGCGTGAGGGCGCGTAATCGTGCATTAAGTTCGTCTAGGTCAAACGGTTTAAGTAAGTAGTCATCTGCGCCAGCATCTAAACCGTTTACTTTATCTTGTAATGTATCGCGTGCTGTTAAAATTAAAATCGGGGTGCTAATGCCTTTGGCTCGTACGGCTTTTAATACACTCATGCCATCTAGTCGAGGTAAACCTAAATCTAAAATCACTAAATCAAAGTGCTGTTCGCTAATCGCGTGCAAGGCTTGTTGGCCATCTTTGAGCCAATCCACGGTATAACCTTGCGGCTCTAGTGCGCTTTGTAGCGTTTCGCCAAGCATGGCATCGTCTTCAACTAATAAAATACGCATAAAACCATAACTCTAAGTGGTTTTTAGGTAAGTAACGGTATTTTACCACTACAAAAAATAAACAGGTCTTTAGTATATGATGATAGATAAATAAACTTAAGGATTGCTTAAGTAAACATAATTAAAGTGTAGGCTAGATTGAGAAGCTTAAAGTTGGGGATATGGCGTTTGCTAAACATGAAAGTAGGCAAGGGGAGCAAGCATATAAACGGATAGTCAAGACGTTTAAGTAAGCAGAGAACTTTAAGCTTTATTAATATCATCAATAATTAGTTTTTTAAGGTCAATCACATCCGATGGGGAAAAATCCATGTGATACATCTTTTTAATACCATAATTTGTTAGCGTGTAATGATGTGTAGATTCTATAGAATGTCGTGCAAGACAATTTTTTACACAGTGTAAAGAACAGCCATCCAATGATATTATTTTTCGGCCAGACTTTGCTTTTTTTACTAAAGATTTTACGCCACCACCAACACCCGCTATACAAGACATTTCTGCAACTTGGTCACGGTCTAATTCA
>DDBM01000165.1:0-10715 GCA_002333125.1 Moraxellaceae bacterium UBA2032
TTGAAATGTACACAAATAAGCAATAACCGCGTAAGTCCTTATGTAGTTGCTAAAATCATGGCCAAAACCGACCACATCTACGGCATTCATACTGTTCAAGCCTTATTAACCCATCATCCCGACCACGTCTTAGACGTATTTACCCTAACAGGCCGCGAAGACGAGCGTTTACAAGCGGTGCTAAATTTAGCCAAGCAAAATGGCATTGCAGTACAAACCGTTAATCGTGACAAACTCGACCAACTCACTTCTAATGGTCAGCATCAAGGCGTAGTGGCACGCGCGCGCAGTCAAAATCCACTCAACGAAAATGATTTGGCCGATTTACTCAAGCGTTTAACCGTGCCACCGTTTTTGTTGGTGTTAGATAACATCACCGACCCGCATAACTTAGGTGCATGTTTGCGTAGTGCCGAATCCGCAGGGGTTCATGCTGTGATTGCCCCACGTGACAAATCTGCCGCATTAACACCTGTTGCCCGCAAAACAGCCTCGGGCGCAGCCGAAGTATTGCCGTTTATTCAAGTGACTAATTTGGCGCGCACCTTAAAACAATTGGCCGATGACGGTATTTGGTGTGTCGGTACAGCCCTTACGCCCGAAGCCAAGTCTATTTATGATGTTGACCTCAAAGGGCCGTTAGCGATTGTGATGGGGGCAGAGGGGTCGGGAATGCGTCGTTTAACGCGCGAGCATTGTGATGCACTGGCCTATATTCCCATGCAGGGCAGTGTACAAAGTTTAAATGTGAGTGTGGCAACAGGTGTGGCTTTATACGAAGCCTTTCGACAACGTAGAGTGTAATTGATGCAATTCATCGACCGCGAAAAATGGATAGGCTACGCATTGATGCTATTTACCTTGGCAGTTTGGGCGAGTTTTATTTTGATTTCTCGTTTGGCAGGTACCAGTGTTTTAACGCCATGGGATACCACTGCTTTGCGTTTTGGCACGGCAACGCTGGTGTTGCTGCCCTATGTCATCCTTAAAATGGATATACGCCAGTTTTTAAATGGGCGATTTGTGGTGGTGGCGATGCTGGGTGGCTTGGGTTATGCCATGCTCGCTTATGTAGGTTTTAGCTTAGCACCTGCGGCACATGGGGCGATTTTTTTGCATGGTTTGTTGCCCTTTTGGACAGCCTTAATGGGGTGGTTGATTGTGCAAGAACACATGACTCGTGACCGTTGGCTTGGCCTAAGTTGTATCGCGTTTGGTATTGGGGCTATGGCCATTATAGAAGTGCAAAACCCTAATACCCATTTTGGTTGGGGTGATGTGATGTTTGCAGGGGCTTCGGCTTCGTGGGCAGCTTATACTTCGCTGTTAAAGCGTTGGCAAATGCCACCTGTTGCAGCCACGGTGGGTGTGGCGGTGATTTCGGCAGTTTTATTTTTACCTGTGTATGTTTTGTGGTTGCCCAGTGGTTTGGCACAAGCCTCGTGGCAAGTGATTGCTTTGCAAGCAGGTTTTCAGGGTGTGTTAGTGGTGATTGTGGCCATGCTTACCTTTATTGCGGCAGTGCAGCGATTAGGGGCATTTACGGTAGGCAGTTTTTTGGCTCTTGCGCCAATGGTCGCGGCAACGCTGGCCGTACCTGTGCTTAACGAGCCATTAACCCTAGGTTTAATGCTAGGGCTACTTGGCATGGTCATGGGGGCGTTGCAGCCGTGGCGTTTGCTTAAGTCCAAATAAGTTAAGCAGGGTCATTAGGGGAGTTATAAATCTTAAAAGGCAGTGGTGCTTTTGCCTTACGATAAGTGTCGTTAGTCATCATGCGTAATAGCCCCACCAAAATACTGTAAGGTGCATTACGCTGAATGTAATTGTTAGCCCATGTCGGTACACGTCCACCAGGATCAACATAACCTTCGGCGTAAAGTTTTACTTTGTTATTGGGTAGAGGTGTGAGTTGTACAATCATATCTTCGGCAGGCATTCTAATTAATGGCGGTTGTTCTGGAATATAATTAGGAGCGGCTTTTACATTAAGCACTAATGTATCACTAGGATTTTTTTGTAGTGTGACAGTCGCGTGTAAAATCACATCTCGGTCAGGAAGACTCACAGGCGCACGATGTTTAAGGTAGATATAATATTCGGTTGCTGAAACCTGCTTAAGCATCTTGCTTTCAAATACTTCCCAGTACCATTTAGTATAGTTTTCGGCATCTAGCAACACGCGTGCACCTGCTTCTGCCGTGCTATCTAAAATAGCTTCTACCTTAAACGAACGATAACGTTTACCATCTTCTTGTTTTGCCCACGTTTTAATATTACGACGTTGGTCATTTTTTACGATAACCCACTCATTACCTAGTTTGCCTTGAAGCTCATCTAAATCATCCATGGCGGCATAAGCAGCTGGTATAGCAGCGACTAACGAAAACCCAAAGAAAGCAGCGAGCATTAAGCGTAAATAAGCTGTCATTTTTCACCTAATTTTGTTGTGTTGTTATTTTTAGATTTGAGTTATTTATATACTCAAATCTAACATAATAGAGATAGGATTGTTGGTAGCTTATGTCGATTACTTCACAAAAGCATTGACGCTTTTGTGTGTTTTGTGTGTTTTATGGTCAATTGATGAGGTGGCTAAAGCTAAATATAGACATGATATTGCCATCTTTTTTAAATATAGCCATTCAAAAAATATATTGTTAGACAAAATATAAGTCTTTAATTTATAAAGCGTTACTATAAGCGGTTTTATTTTTAATCTATTTAATTATGCGCTTTAATGTAAAACGTCAGCAGCAAATTTTTGCCCGTACTTCTGGTTATTGCCATATTTGTCATGCCTCATTAGATTTTGATAAATATGGCGCTGTGGGTAAAAGTGGTGCATGGGAAGTCGAACACTCTACGCCCCAAGCCAAAGGCGGTACGCATCATCTTAATAATTTATACCCTGCTTGTATCACGTGCAATCGTGCTAAAGGTGATAATAGCACTCGCTCAGCGCGGGCAAAATATGGTAAAAAACGTGCGCCCTTGTCGGTGCGTAAACGTCGTCACGCCAAAATAGTCAACGGTGTTAAAGGCTCAGTGCTAGGCGCTGTGGTGGGTATTGTGGTGAGTGTTGATGTGTCAGGCACGTTAGCCATTGTTGGCTTGCTCATTGGTTATGTATTTAACCCAGATAAACTAAACAAACATTAGGAAGCGTTATGTCGTCACTTAGTTATCAAATTCATGGTTCAGACTTGCAATATGTAGAAGTGAGCTTGCCGCCCAATGCCGTTGTTATTGGTGAGCAAGGTGCGATGATGTATATGGATAATCATTTAGAAGTAGATACCGTTTTAGGTGATGGTACTAGCTCTAAGTTTGGTTTGTTAGGGCGTTGGTTTAAAGCCCTAAAACGTGCTTATACGGGCGAGTCTTTATTTAGCTCACGTTATAGCAATAACTCTGCAAATACCCAACGCGTTGCTTTTGCTGCCCCCACTTTAGGCAAAATCGTGGCGGTAAATTTAGCGGAGCTTGGTGGCGAGCTGATTTGTCAACGTGGCGCATTTTTGGCGGGTGAGGCAGGGACAGAAGTACAGTTAGCATGGCAAAAACGGATTCGTGTGGGTTTGATGGGTGGCGAAGGTTTTATTATGCAGCGTATTGTAGGTAAAGGTTGGGTGTTTATTAACGCCACAGGCGGCCTAACCGAAATGAATTTAACCCCTGCACAAGTGTTACAAGTTGATAGTGGTTGTTTGGTGGCATTAACCTCAGGCGTAACTTACGACATAAAATATGCAGGCAAACTTAAAACCGCTATTTTTGGTGGCGAGGGTTTGTTTTATGCCAGCCTTACAGGGCCGGGAACGGTTTGGTTACAGTCTTTACCTATGAGGCGTTTGAGTGCCGAACTGATGAGTAGTGCCTTAACGGGGCGTAATCGGGGTGGTATTTGGGGTAAAGTGTATTTAGGCTTTATT
This sequence comes from Moraxellaceae bacterium UBA2032, assembly GCA_002333125.1. Classification (GTDB taxonomy): domain Bacteria; phylum Pseudomonadota; class Gammaproteobacteria; order Pseudomonadales; family Moraxellaceae; genus Agitococcus. The sequence goes on from DDBM01000165.1 coordinate 3,936, forward strand.
ATTGTTGTTGTGATTGCTTCCTTGTTTTCAGGACGTTAACGCCATGACACAAAAAATCCACGCGCTGTTATATGGTTTTGATTTGCCGCCTGTTGGGGTGAGTGTGTCGGTGTATTTTGTAGGGCAACGCCTTTTTATTGATAATATGCCCATCGAATTACATAGCAGTCAATTAACGGTGAGCGTGGGTGGTTTTGACCATAATGAATTATTTTTAAATTGGCGTGATAGCGAGGGTGAGCAATGGGCATTAAAAGCAATCTCAGCTCAAGATATTAAAGTGTTAGTTGACACAGCACCCAATAGTTTACAGCCGCAGCTTGCGCAATGGCATAAACGCGATAAACACATCAAAACAGTATGGGGAACGATAGGTGCGTTATCGGTAACAGTAGTTTTTGTTATTGGATTATTTATTTGGCAGTATGACCATGTCGTTGGATGGGTTGCCGAGCAAGTACCTGTTAGTACCGAAGAAAAATTAGGCCAAGCCACGCTAGAGCAAATTAAAGCCGAAGGCACAATTATTGAGTCGGGCAAGGCGGTCGAAAGCCTGACGCTGCTTGGTAATCAACTCACTCAAGGTTCACGTTATAAATATCAATGGCTTATTAAACAAGATGACACCATTAATGCTTTTGCCTTACCCAGTGGGATTATTGTGGTGCATTCGGCCTTAATTAATAAAGCCAGTAACGCCAACGAATTGGCGGCGGTATTAGCCCACGAAGTTCAACACGTTGAGCAACGTCATTCCCTAAAAGGTATGATTAATAGCGCAGGTTGGGCAGTGGTATTAGCGGTCGTATTGGGTGATGTGAGTGGTGTAACGGCGGTATTAGCGCATCAAGTAGGCTCAAGTTATTTTAGCCGCGATTTAGAAAGTGAGGCCGATAAATTAGGTTATGCCACCTTAGTCAAAGCCAAAATCAAGCCCGATGGCATGGTGTCTTTTTTTCAAAAACTACAACAAGAACAAGGTTCAACTAATGAAGGCTTATCATGGATTGCTTCTCATCCCCAAACCCAAGAGCGTATACAAGCGATTCAAACACTTATTAAAGAGCAACCGTGTGGTGGCTGTCGTGATGCCAATTTAAATCTAGCGATTGTTCAAGCTAATGTTACTCAGGCAGCGAAAGTAAAATAATAAATTAAGTTAGAATCTTTGCAGATTTTTTTGTATTAGAGTCACCATCACCTACTTATTGTGTTATTTTTGCTTCGGTAATTCCATTTTCTCAAAAAATTGCTGTGAGGCGACATACCTTAGCATGATATTTTGGTTATATATTGTATTATGAAACTAAAGAAATTCCTTAGTCTTGAATGGGATGCGATTGCAGGAATTGTAGCTGCAGTCGTAGCTATCATTCTGCATCTTTTGCATGTAGTAGACGAACATGTCATTATGCCCATTGTTCTTGCACTAATTGCTCTATTGTTCATAAATTTCATGCGGCACACTCGAAATAATGAACTGACTGCTGAACAAGTAAATCATACAGCGCATACAGTTAGTAGAATCCAGTCAGAATTGAAGCCTGCTGATGTGATTTTAGTTGGTCCTCGCCATTTAAGAACAGCAAATGAGAGTTTTGTTCGGCATATGAGTGGAGACACAGTTTGGTTTAATGTCTGCCTGTCAATGTATAAGTCACAGCCACTATTTGACTCGTTGTTACGCTCAGCGATAGATAATCCGATGGTTACTTCAATTCAATTTATTCTTGATGAAAGCCAAAAGGATTTGTGGCTAAAAACCATACAACCAAGAATCGCCACTTGCACTGGCAATGCGAAAGTCAAAGACCCACGTTGGCAAAAATTAAATAAAACTGTCTCTTTTATTATTGCTGATAACCAGCTAAACGAAGGAGCTGAGGCTCTGCTTAGCTTTTGGGGAGAGCCTTTTATGGCGCAGTCTACCGAGCGAAACGTACCGCGTTTTATTTTTCATGTACAGAGAAATTCTGAGCTTCTACCTCATTTGATGGAGTTGGCACATAGTTGCCTACGTTTATGGCAAGATAAGGAGTAACGTTTTTTATATAATTTTTCTGTGGGGCAATACTCCTTAGTGTAGTAGTTAGGCTGTGGCTATAAAATTCCATAATTATTGACTAGCAGTACGCAAAAGCGTACGCTAAACTTTAGATTGGTTTTTGTGGAGAGTAATATGCAAACATTATCGGCTAGTGAGGCGCGTGCAAGCCTGTATCGTTTAATTGATGAAACAGCAATGCACCATCAACCTGTGATTATTACAGGTAAACGTAACAACGCTATTTTAATCTCAGAAAGTGACTGGGCGGCTATTCAAGAAACGCTATTTTTACTTGCCGTGCCACAAATGCGCGAGTCTATTCAATTAGGTTTACATACGCCTATAGAGGATTGTATTAAGGAGTTAGACTGGTGACATGGCAACTTGTTTACACCAAGCAAGCTGCTAAAGATGCGGCAAAAATAGCAAGTTCGGGTTTAAAAGATAAAGCATTAGCTTTATTAAATGTATTACAAGCTAACCCCTTTCAAAATCCACTACCCTACGAAAAACTGGTTGGCGACCTTGCTGGCGCATATTCTAGGCGTATAAACATACAGCACAGGTTGGTTTATCAGGTATTAGATGAGCAAAAGACGGTCAAAGTGTTAAGAATGTGGACGTATTATGAGTAGTGGTGCGAAAAACTCCCTCGCCCTTTGGGTGAGGGCTAAAGAAAAACGTCAACAGATACTAAGCAGAGTCGAGGTATGGCTACTGAGAGTCGAAGTATAAAACCAAGCGTCCTAACTTGGCGCATTAACTCAGTTTAGTCTTGAATCTGTCTGTCTCTTTGGCTACAGTGTTTTTTAGCTTAGGAGACGGCAATGCTTAGCATTTATCAAAGTCATAATTTATCTGATTTATTCAAACACTTGGCGTTATTCTTAGGTCAAAAACAGCAAAACCCTTTTCAGCCCTTAACGATATTAGTGCCATCACTTGCCGTGGGTCGTTGGGTGCAATATGAGTGGGCGCAAGTCTTTGGTGTGTGCGCTAATCTTAATACCGAATTTCCTGCTAATTTTATGTGGCAGTGTTTTTCTAACATTGTCCCCGAAACTCCAAAGTCACCCATTTTAAGCCCCGAAGCCATGCAATGGCGTTTGTTTAGTGCCTTAGACCCACAAAAGTTACCCCAAGACGATATTTATCAAATTTTGCATCGTTATTTAGAGCGTACTCCGCAACCTTTAGTAGGGCGATGGCAGTTAGCAGGGCGTATTGCCCAAGTGTTTGGTTATTATCGAACCTATAGACGTGACTGGTTGGCGGCATGGCATCAAGGTCAGCTTATTCACAAAAAAACCACCTTAGATAATGGTCAAAAAATCGAAAAACCACCGTATCGTCATCAAGAGTGGCAAGCTGCGTTATGGCAACAGTTATTTGCACAAGAACATCATCAGCAAGGTCATTTATTAATAGATTTTTATGAGCAGCTACAAAAAAATCCTCAGTTAATTAAAAAGTTACCACCCAAGTTAGCGGTATTTACCACGGTACGTTTGCCGCCTAACGAATTAGATTTTTTTAGAGTATTAAGCGAATTTATTGATATTAGCTTTTATCATTTTAATCCAAGTGGCCAATATTGGGCAGACAGCGTAGACGAAAAATGGCTTGCTAAAATGCAGCTTAAACAACCCAAGCGTATGGCGTTGTATGACAAAGGTCATCCGTTATTAACCGCATGGGGCAAACAATCGCGTGATACCTTTAGATTATTGTCACAGTTATCGGGTGGCGAGCAAGCCAATGATTGGATAGATGATTTTGAGCCAATAAACGTAAAACATTTATTATCGTCTTTGCAATCGAGTATTCATGAGCTAGAACATGAAGAAGAGCCAACATGGCACTTAGCTAAAGAAGATAACTCAATTCAAGTGCATAGTTGCCATAGCTTAACGCGCCAATTAGAAGTGTTACACGACCATTTATTAGCGTTGTTTGCTAAAGATAAAAACCTTAAACCGCAAGATGTGGTGGTCATGCTGCCCGATATTGCCAGTGCAGGCGGTGCAATTGAAGCCGTTTTTGGCACAGTGAGCAAAGAGCGTTATATTCCTTGGCAATTAACAGGTGTGGCCAGCGTCGCCGAAAATAGTTTATGGCGCGCCTTTGAAAGCATTTACACTCTTACCCAAGAACGTTTTACCCAATCGGCTTTTATAGATTGGCTTAGCCTTGCGCCTGTATTAACCCATTATGGTTTATTAGCCGAAGATATAGAACAGTGTGTTTTGTTGTTAGAAAAAGCAGCGGTGTATCGTTGTTTAGATGGTCAACATCGAGCGCAACTAACGGGCGATGCCACCGATACCGACGATGTGCATACGTTTTTATTTGGTTTAGAGCGTTTGTTATTAGCTACAACTTTAGCCAGTGATTATCAAGATTTATACGCAGGGATTCAGCCAGTTGCACACATCGAAGCGAGTCATTTTAATTTAATTGGCATTTTAACCCAAGCGGTGAGTGATTTAGCTGCCAGACGACACAGCTTACAACAACGTCAGGCTGCTGCCTTGGCGTTGGCACAATTACAGCAAGACCTCGTGTATTTTTTTGTGGCACAAGTCGGCACGCGTGCATGGGATATGCTTAACAAAGCTATTGATAGCCTAAATGACACCTTATTAATTTCACCCACTCAAGAAACCATTCCCTTATCGTTATTATTGGCCGATTTACGCAATCGAGTCACCGCCTCTGCACCGGGCGCAGTACCGGGCGGCGTAGTGCATTTTAGTCGTTTAGGGGCATTACGTTTATTACCGTATAAAGTCATTGCCATTTTAGGTTTAGAAGATACTGCTTTTCCGCGCCGTGAGCAGGCTAACGAATTTGATTTGTTAAGCCAAGATGACCAACCGCGTGCGGGTGACCGTTCGCGCCGCGAGGATGATAAAGCGATGTTTTTAGAAGCTTTAATGACCGCCCAAGAAAACTTATTATTATTTTATAACGGTTTTAGTCATCATCAGGCCACAACTTTTCCCCCGTCATCACTGATTAGTCAATTAATAGACTATTTAGGCCGACGCGTCATTGGCGGCAAAAAATCCGTCGAAGCGCAATGTTGTTATAGCCATCGTCTACAACCTTTTAGCCCTAATTATTTTAATCAAGCCGCCTTGCAGCCGCAAAGTTATGCTCAAGAATGGTTAGCTGCCGCTCAGGCGGTGTTAAGTGTACAAGCTAAACCTTCTGCCTTTATTAACGAAACTTGGCCACTAGCACATCAGCCAGAGCAGCTTAATTTAAGTGATTTTTATCGTTTTTATCGTCATCCTGCCCAATATTTTGTGAGTCAACAGCTCAAATTGCATATTCGACCGTTGTCTGAGCAACATCAAGACGAAGAACCCTTACGCCTCGACAACCTCGCTAAATGGCACTTGCGCCAACAATTAATGTTGCCACACCAAAATTTATTGACCCGTTTACGTGCCAGTGGCCAATTACCTGTAGGCGTGATTGGTGAGGTGTATTGTCAGCAAAGTGAGCAAGATTTACAGCAACTTAAACAGGCGGTGGCGCGTTATCGGGTGTCGTCTTTATATGAATCAGTGCATTGCAAAGTCACAAACGATAACTTTACATGGCAATTAAGCAGCAAATTACCGCCCATCACTCAAGCTTATCAATTAGATTATGTGGTTTCTAAAGCCAGTAGCAAGCATATTTTAAATGCGTGGTTACAACATTTGGCATGGCAATTAGCAGGCGCAAATAAACCGACGTATTGGTTGTTTTTAGATGGGGCATGGCGTTTTGAATCCTTGCCACGCCTACAAGCCGAGCAGTATTGGCAAAATTATTACGCGTATTATCATCAAGGTTTACAACAACCTTTAATGTTAGGTATTCATAGTGCTTTTAGGTATTTAGATGTGTTGGCCAAAAACAACAAAACAGCCGACGACGCGCTACAAGCGGCTGTAAAAACATGGAAAGAAGAAGTGGCAGACGATGTGTATTGGCGACAAGTNNATAGAAGCCTCGGCAGGAACAGGCAAAACATGGACACTCTCGGCACTATTTGCGCGTTTAATTGTGCAACGTCAACTCGAAGTTAAACAAATTTTAGCGATTACCTTTACCAAAGCCGCCGCCGCCGAACTGCGCGACCGTATTCGTAAACGTTTAGTGGAATTAAAGTTTTTTTTAGAGCAAGACCTTGCGACACAAGCCGAATCTGTCGATGTTTTTTCTCTTTATATTAAAGATTGGTTAGAAAAAAACCAACAAACCGAGCAAGGCATACAACGTTTACATAACGCCATTACCAATTTTGATGAAGCAACTATCACCACCATTAATGGTTTTTGCCAAGGTGAATTAGTCGAACAAGCTTTAGCAAGTGGTATGCCGTTTGAGTCGGAGTTATTGAGTGATACCGCGCCGTTATTACACGAAATTATTCAAGATTATTGTCGGCAACAATGGCGACAAGCCGAGCCATTATTGGTGTCGTATTTTTTAAGCAAAGATGAGTTTTCTTTAGCTAATTTATATCAGTTTGTGGCAGGTATTTTACATCAAGGCCAAGCGCGTTTAATTCAGCCCGTTTTTAATGTTAATTCAACATTATTTGAGAAGAAAGCCCAAGGCTTTTTTGCTCAGACACAGCACATATGGCACCAAGAAAATAATCATATACGCGAGATTTTTAATCAAAGTCGGCATATTTTAAATGGCAATAAATACCGCGAGGCTTCTGTGCC
>DDBM01000165.1:10776-10996 GCA_002333125.1 Moraxellaceae bacterium UBA2032
CAAAGTTTTGATATGCAAATTAAAGGCTTAGCCCATGCCTTAAGTCATAGTGATACAGGTGCAGACCTTGCCCAAAGTTTGCGCCAAAAATATCCTGTCGCTTTAGTAGATGAGTTTCAAGATACCGATAATTATCAATATCAAATTTTACAGCATATTTATTTGCAAGCTGCCGCGCGTCAACAAAACTGTGCTTTATTTTTAGTCGGTGACCCCAAAC
>DDBM01000166.1 GCA_002333125.1 Moraxellaceae bacterium UBA2032
GCTTGGGCTTCGGCCATGACACCAGCTTCGGCAGGTTCGGGGGCTTTTTCTTTTTGCATTTGAAAGGTTTGCCCAACACCAATATCTCTGTTGCCAAATTCGTTACTAATATTAACAATGCCTTTATTAACAGTAACCAATAAACGACCATTGGCTTCTTGAGTGGCGGTGTAGCCTGTGCCACGAATACCAATAGTACCAACTGGTGTTTTAACAGCATAGTTGGCTCGATTGACACGGCCAATCGCACCACTAACAGTACGAATACCACCACGAATAAAGTTAAATAATAATGAGCCATCTTGAGGTTTGTTGCGGCTATAGGTGTAATTGTCTAAACCAAACACGGTATTGGGTTGCAAAGACATTAAACTACCGTCAGTAAAGCGAATTTGTAAACGCCCCGTGCCTGTTTCTAAACGTTCACCACTGTTAAGTAACTCGCCTTTGGTGAGTGTACGCGTATTGCCATCACTGCCAATAGCGGTGACTTTTCCTGCCACAAAGGTGACACGTCCTGCCACATCGGCAAATGTTTGGCCACATAAAAGCGTGGCGACCATTGCGGCTAATAAGCCTTTGCCAGAAAGTTGGTTAAATTGCTGATTCATTATCTATCCTCCTTGTTACAACGCAATGCGTAAATCAAGCCCAAAGACATGACGGGTATAGTCATTAATGACTTGGTTGGCGTTGGTATGGCTGTAGTTGTAGTAAGGCTGTAAGCTGTATTGGGGGTTAAAACGCCATGTTAAACCGAGGCTAAATTGGCTTTCGTCATCTTGGCGAGGGGTATTAAAAGGGGCAATAAGAAAAGGATTACCTTTGTCGTAATCACGCTGCTCGATACTAATATGGCTATTGAAGCTGATGGTGGTGCTGTAGGCTAAATCACCCCCTAAACGAAAGCCTTTAAATGACTGGCTAAAATAGTCAAAATTACTGTCTTTGGCACTTTCTTGACCTTGATACAAGCTGGCATAAAAAGAGGGGCTAAAACGCATCTCAAAAGCTTGAGAATAAGCAACACCTAAAGTGGTGCGGTTGGCATCACGTGCGCTTTGCGTGTTGTAACGTAATTGGCTTAATTGAGTAAAAGCCGCAACTTGAGCGTTATTGGCCAAAGGATGTTGTATTTGCAGCAAAGCACCTAATACATCACGATAATTTTGGCCATCTAAACCCATCGTTTGCCATTGTAATTTGCCTTGTAAGGCGGTATTGCCTAGGTTTTTTAAGGCTCCTACCCCCACATTAGCGGTGTAATAATCAAAATCGTGATTATCAAATAAGCTCCGATATTCTACATTGCCTTCTAGGCTAGTGACTAAGTCTGGGTTAATTTGATAATGAAGTGAGCTACCAAGGTCAAGATGGGTAAAAGCACTGCTTTCGCGGTGTGGCACAATCAAAAACAAAGAGTTTAAAGGGTTATTTGAGGGCAGGGCAATACGCGAATTTTCGGTTGCACCATTAATATTGGTATCGTGGCCAGCACTCACCTTAACATATGAGCGTATTTGACGTTTTTTTTCGGCTTCTACTTTTTGGGTCATACCCAAATATTGGTCAACCAAGCTTTGTACCGCAGGTGGTGGATTGTATTGTTTAATGGTGTCTAGCTCTTTACGACTGCTAATGGTTTCGCCTAAAGCTAAATGAGTGCGCGCCATTTGTACTCGGCAAGGGCCATTATTGGGTTCTGCCCCCAAACAACGTTCAAACGCAAACGCGGCGCGGCTAGGGTCTCCTGCCTCTAATAAACTAAGACCATATAAATAATCATAATCGGGCTGACCTGCACGCTCTTCCTCAAGAGGGGCGAGTAAGTCATAGGCTTGAACGATTTTTTTTTGATTGAGTAAAGCTTCGGCGCGTTCTAAAACAGCGTCAGCAAAGCTAGGCTGGGCAAATAAGACCAAAAGGCTTAAGTAAAGTCGATGCAGACGCATAGGGTTCGTTCCCTGAAAGTGATTTGCTTAATTTTAATGCGCTTTGTGCGGTTGTGCTATGTTTGATTAAGGAATGTTGCATTTTAAAAGGAAGCCAAGCCCCATTTTTAGAGCTTGGCCTAGAGGTTTAACCCCCTGTATTAACGTTAACTACGCTTGGGTTGGCAAAACCTACTGCACCTTTGACATCAATAGAAGTTGCTTGATTTGCCTGTACTGTACCCGAAATGTCGTACAGTAACCCTGCGGCAACAGGTGCAACTTGTGTACTTTGGCTAATGGGGCTAACCGCGCCAAAAAACTGACCATTGGCACTGGCACTGCAGTCAGTACAAACCAGTGAGCCTTTATTGGCAGATACACCCATTTCATTAAAGCTAAAGGCATTACTGGCACTGGTTAATGAACCCGAACCCGAAATATCTAAAGATTGTAGCGTGCTTGCTTGGCTAAACCCTGTAATACCTAAAGAAAGTTGTGTGGTGGCACGATTAAAGTCAACGGTTAAATTGCCACTGCTGACTTGGCCAATGTCGTGCGCTGTTATTACTCCATCGGTTCCATTAGTACCAAAGGTTGCACTGGATGTACCCCCCACTAAGTTATAGCTGACCGCACCCGATGTTGGTAACGCACTGCTAGCCGTAGGTAAACCAATGAGGTAATGGATATTATCGTTAGCATTTAAAATAACAGCGTCATCATTGCCTCTTGCAACATAGCCATTAGTCCAACGTCCCCACGATAAAGACTTTGCTGCATGACCTATATCTTTGGTTTGTGCGGCGGGGTCGGTTGGACTATTCAGTGCGCCATAAAAGTCCTGAGCAGTATTGTTGCTGTCTGCATCGGATACTTTATGAAAAGCAGTCATTAGGCCATTGCTATTGCTATCAAATACAGCCGCTAAATTGTCACTAGAGGCAATGCTAATACGGCTATTAGTGCTTTTAAACGCGGCACTGTATGTACCATCCACACTTGAAGGTAAACTTTGTGGGTCTATTTCGGCATTGATGGCTGTTTCGCTGCCCGACAAAGCCGCTACACCGCTAATAAGGGTGGCTTGATTACGAAAAATTTCATATACCACGCCCATGTTTTGCCCTGTATCACCCGACAAAAAGGCAGATAAAGTGACTGGGCAGGAAGTGCCACTACAGGAAGTGCCCTCATCGTCACTTTGAGCGAGTAAGCTCAAGTCATTAAAGCCGCTAAATTTTTTATCAAAGCTAATATCAAGCAATGGGGATTTGTTGAGTGTGGCAGTGTAATTAATGTTGGCAAGTGTTGCCGCCATATCTACCGACACTAAAGGCATCAAATTAAGGTCAATAATAATATTGAGTTTAGTAAGTGTGCCAAGCCCTTTTGCCAAGCTACCTGCAAGGCTATAAGAAGCAGTCATGTGGTTGCCAAGGTTTTTTTCGGCGGTAGTACCCACAACATAAGGCATAAACTGTAATGCAGATAAATTAAGCTGCCCCGTTGTACCTATATAAGGATCAACAATAGAGGCTTTACCATTTGTCCAAGCACCCAAGAATAAACTACCTACTTGCTGCACATTGCTAAAATTTAAGCTTTGAATGCCATTACGGGTATTTAAAATGACTTTGCCTGCGGTATTGCCCCCTGTAAAGTCTGTACCTGTGAGTGCTAATAAACGACCATTGGCGTTGCCTTCACTGCTTACATCACTGTAGAAACCCTGTACATTGGGGTAAACTTGTACGCCAGACTCACCTTTTAATAAACTACCAAAGCTGCTTAAACGGGGAATGCCATCACGTGCTTGAATAAAGCCTACAAGATTATCATCGGCTAAATTGGGGGCTTGGTTATCATTTTGGCCAGTTGATTCTTCTTTTTGTTGTTGTTTAGATTCTGGGTCCTTGGCACGTGCCGAGACCGATTCGCCACGTGGAGCCGTCGTAGGGGCTTTACCTGTTTCTACCTGAAAGGTTTGTCCTGCATTAATATCACTATCGCCAAAATCATTTTGCAGATTAACAATGCCTTTGCCTACCGTCAGCAATAATCGACCATTAGGCTCTTGGCTGGCGGCATAACTCGTACCACGAATACCAATGGTAGCAACGGGTGTTTGTACTTTATAATTACCGCGATTTACTTTGCCAATCGCGCCACTTACGGTACGCATACTGCCGCGTATAAAGTTAAATAATAATGAGCCTTCGTTGGGCTGAGCCTTATTAAAGGCGTAGTTATCTAAACCAAAGACGGTGTTAGGCTGCAAAGATACAAAACTGCCATCAGTAAAACGAATTTGCACTCGTCCTGAGTTGGTTTCGAGGCGTTCGCCACTATTAACCAACTCGCCTCTGACTAAGTTGCGGCGATTACCATCGGCAGACACTGCCTCAACTTTGCCCGACACAAAATTAACACGACCTGCTACGTCGGCAATGACTTGCCCTGAGAGTAAGCAGCTTACAAAGGCGGTTAATAAGCCTTTGGCATTTAAATTAGGATAGGTTTGACGCATCATGAATTGACTCCCTGTTACATATCAAAGCGCAAATCAACACTCATGACATGGCGTGTATAGTCGCTCAATGCAATGTTGGATTGATTTTGGGTATAAGTGTAGTTGGGTTGTAGCGAAAGGTTTTTATTTATTTTCCAGTTGATGTTAATACCAACGCTGCTTTCTTTGTCGGCACGATTGATTAAAAAAAATGGAACAAGAGCTTTGTTATAATCGCGTTTCTCGTAACTGAGCTGGCTGTTGAGTGCTACATTGGGCATTAATGTTAATGAGCCACCTAAACGCAAACCATCAAAATCTTGACTTTGAAAAACAGCGATATCAACATCTTCTGAGCCGGTATAAGCACTGACATAAAATGAAGGTGTCCATTGAGCATCTATGGCTTGAGAATAAGCGATACCCACATTTTTACGTTTTGCGTCACGCGCTGATTGAGTGCTGTAACTTAATTTGTTGCTTTGTAAAAATAGAGCCATTTGGCCTTGGCCTAATGAACTTTGTACTTGGGCTAAACCACCCGTAATATCACGATAACTTTTGCCATCAAGCCACATCTTTTGGCCTTGTAGTTTGGTCATTAAAATAAAGGTTTCTAAATTAAACGATGCCCCTACGCTAGCATCGGCTGCTTGGTAGTCAAAATTATGGTCGTCAAAAAAGCTACGCGTTTGAGCATTAATGTCGGCTAATAAATTAACGTCACTCGTGGCTTTATACACAATGCCACTACCTGCACCTAAACTGGCATAGCTTGAGTCATTAGCGGTAGGGTTGGTAAAGCCTTTATATTGAGGTAAGGCTGATGCAAATTTATTAGCGTCATCAGGTGCACTATTAATATTGCTGTCGTAACCTATGCCTGCTTGGGCATAAGCAGTAATACGGCGTTTTTGTTGTTTTTCTAGGTTGTCAACTGCACCTAAATATTGGTTTACAATTTGTTTTACTTCGGGCGGCGGGTTGTAAGCATTAACTACTTCTAGCTCGGCACGGGCATTTTCTGTTTCGCCTAAGGCTAAATGGGTACGCGCCATTTGTACTCGACATGGGCCATTTTTAGGCTCAACAGCTAAACATCGCTCAAAAGCAAAAATAGCATTTTGTGGCTCGCCTTTTTCGAGTAAAGCAACACCTAATAAATAATCATATTCGGGATTGCCTGACCGTTGTTCTTCTAGTGGAGCTAAAATCTCATAAGCTTTGTCTGGTGCTTGTAGACGAATCAAGGCATCTGCTTGCTGTAATACAGCATCGGCTGCCAATAATGGCATACTGACACTCATGCCGAGTGCTAAAAAAAGGGCATTTAAACGCATATCAACGTTCCCTGATAAAAAATTGTGTTTTATTTATACTCCATTAGTGTAGTTATGATAAGTGTCTAACTCAAACGAAGTTGGCTTTTTATAACATTAAATGGCTATGTTTGTGCTTTTTTCGCTGCGCCAGTGTTTAGCACCCACAAAAATGAGCCGTAATTGTTTAACGGCACGCATACTTAACTCATATTGCAGGCGAACTTGCTCGGCAGGTAAACACAAAATTTCACCACACCAATTCATGGCGGTATTGATGACCAAATCGGCAATCATTTGCAAGTCATCGCTCGGTAAGTCTTGCATTTGGGGGAATAATCTAAAATCCGCGCTTAAGTCGGTGGCAAAATGATTCATTTCACGTTGAATTGCCTCTCTGATTTTACTTGAGCCACTCCAGCGTTCACGCGCTAAAAAATCAAAGTAGCGTGATTCTTGGCGTACATAAAGCAAAAACATCATCACCGAGCCTTTAATAGCAATATGCCCCGCACCTTTTGCCTTGAGACGTTCTTCACGTAGCAATTTGCGTAAGCTTAAACACACGTCATCAACTAAGGCTAAACCTAATTCATCCATGTCTCTAAAGTGACGATAAAATGCAGTAGGCACTACGCCTGCCTCACGGGTAACCTCTCGCAAACTAATACTCACAAAGCTGCGACCATCATTCATGAGTTTAAGCGCAGCATCTAACAGCGTATGACGTGTTTGCTGCTTTTTTTCATCGCGTAGTGACATGGCTATTCTATATAAATAAGACAAGTGTTCACTGATTTTAGCAAACTTGTGCCAATTTAGCTAATGCAAGCGATGAGGTGAGTTTTTCTGCAATACCAGTTTACATTTTCATATACACTTGTATTTTCTATTATTTTTTATATTTTAATTTAATATCAATTAGTTACTTGTTTTATGCTGCTAGGCTTTGTGGTGTGAATGCACAATAGATAAAAATATTAGTGTACAAGTGTTGACTTATTTTTTAAGTGGGTTATATTTAGTGTACAGATGTTCACTTATGTACTTGGGAGACACGAACATGTCAGCACTAAATCCTATTATTGGTCGTTTTATTGGTAGCGTTAAAGAAGATTGGGTCGATTTTATGTTGGCTCACGTTGACCCTATGCTCACGGTAAAGCGTGTGTTGGCGCGTGTCGTTTCTATTCAAGACGAAACAACAGACATTAAACGTTTTGTATTAAAACCCAACAAACATTGGCAGGGTTTTAAAGCAGGCCAATTTGTGTCGGTTAAAGTGATGATTAACGGTAGCTTTCATGAGCGTTGCTACAGCTTAGTTAATTCGCCAACTGACCAAGTGCTTGAGTTAGGCATTAAACGTCAGCCGAATGGCAAAGTATCTAACTGGATGCACGATAACCTTAATGTAGGTGATGTCATTGAGTTAGGTGATGTAGGCGGTGACTTTGTATTGCCTCAAACCGTGCCTAGCAAATTATTGCTTATTGCAGGTGGCAGTGGTGTTACCCCTATTTATAGCATCTTGGCCGAAGCCTTAAAGCGTCAAGCCGATTTAGATGTGGCGGTGGTGTATTACGTTAATACCGATAAAGATTTGGCTTTTGCTAATGACATGGTCGAATTAGCGGTTAAGCATCCTTCGTTAAAATTACATTATGTATTGGCGAGCAGTGGTGCAGCAGGACGTTTTAGCGAAGCGCAATTAGCCGATGTTTGTGGCGACTTTGCACAACGTAGCACTTACTTATGTGGTCCTCAAGGTTTAATGGGTGCAGTGTCTAAGGTGTGGGCAGACAAAGGTATTAGCGACAAATTGACTCAAGAAGTCTTTGGCTTACCTGCAATTGACCCTAACAAGCCCATAAGCGAAATGCCAATTACCTTACGCCGTAGCCAACAATTGTTGCTTAACACTAAACCTACTTTGTTAGAAAGTGCCGAAGCGGCGGGTGCGCGTCCTGTTTACGGTTGCCGTATTGGGATGTGCAAAACCTGTAGCTGTACCAAAGTATCGGGTGTGGTGCGTGATGTAATTACTGGCGCAATTGATGACCAACCTAATACCCAAATTCGTATTTGTGTAACCGAGGCATTAAGCCCAGTTACCTTAGATATTTAAGTAAGTTCCCTCCCTTTAATAAGGGGAGGGTCAGGGTGGGGTTAAATCCTCCCTCTCCTTAGCTAGGAGAGGGTTGGGGTGAGGGCAAATCAGAACGTCAACAAATTTTAGAAATTAAGCGAGAATTATCATGTCAACCATTAGCAAAAGCCGTGATTTAAGCCTTGAAGAAATTAATGCCTTTGGTGCTGAGTTAGACGCATTGCGTAAAGAAACAATGGCTACTTTAGGCAAAAAAGAAGCTGACTATATTTATGGTGTACGTAACTTTGTACGTTATACCGATATTGCAGGCCGTAGCTCGTTAATGTTGGGTTGGTTGCCGCCTTTTTGGTTGGCAGGTACCGCATTGTTAGGCGTTTCTAAAATTGTAGAAAACATGGAACTTGGCCATAACGTGATGCACGGTCAATATGACTGGATGAACGATGCTTCTTTACGTGGCAGCACTTACGAATGGGATACGGTGTGTACTGCTGATAACTGGAGACATACCCACAACTTTATGCACCATACTTATACCAACGTGCGCGGTATGGATCACGACATTGGTTATGGTGTGTTACGTTTGTTTCCTGAGCAAAAATGGGAACCACGCTTTTTGGCCAACCCGTTAATGGCAGCTATTTTAGCGGTAACTTTTGAATGGACGTTGGCCTTGCAATCTTTAGAGTTAGAAAAGCTAGTTAGCAAAGAAAAAACCTTTGCCCAAGTGCGTCAAGAGTTGATTCCAATTTTTGCCAAAATGCGTAAGCAATTTACTAAAGATTATATTTTCTTTCCGTTAATTGCTGGCCCAATGTTTTTGCCTGTGATTACAGGTAACTTTACTGCCAACTTGATTCGTAACTTTTGGACATTCTCGATTATTTTTTGTGGTCACTTTACCGAAGATGCCGAGACATTTCCAATTGAAGTGTTAGAAAACGAAACACGTGGTCAATGGTACTTACGTCAATTACGCGGTTCGAGTAATTTGACTGGCGGCAAAGTCATGCACTATATGTCGGGTAACTTAAGTCATCAAATCGAGCATCATATGTTCCCTGATGTCCCAGGTATGCGTTATGCCGAAATGTCAGTAAAAGTACGTGAAATCTGTGCGCGTTATGGTCAACATTACAATACAGGTTCGTTTGCTAAGCAGTTTTCGACCGTGGTAAAACGTATTTTTAAATATTCCTTACCATTTAGTCGTAAAGATGATGCAATGAATGAGACAATCGTTGCTAAAGCAGCTAAGGTTGTCACCATGAAAAAAACTTCGTCCCAAGTGACAAGTATTGCAGCATAACGTGTAATTCTTTCTCTAGCCAAAGAGTTAGAGGTGATGGTACAAACCTAAAAAAGTATGCCCTGCCAATGTGTGGGGTTTGCTGCTTAATGGAGAATGATGATGAGCAAAGCCTTAACTCGTTTAGAAGCCTTAAAAGATTTAGTGCAACAAGCTATTGATACAGGCGCAACCTCGGTTGAGCAAATTCATAAAACAATTGCTGCATTGCCATTAGCGGTGTTAGAAAAGCAAGGTTTACTTGATATCGATAGCGACAAACGTGATGAGTTGTGGGATAAAAGTTTTGGTCAGGTTTATGATGCNNCGCGTGGTTTAATTTTTAAAGCCTCTCTTTGTGCTATCTTTCCTCACTCTAGCTCTCTCCCATCATAAGGAGAGAGTTGGAGTGAGGGTTAATCAAACATCAAGAGGCCAATCTTAATTAACTCTTACACGTACACGCATTAATTAAAGCATCTAACAAATTACTGGTACTAATTACCCCCACTAATTGCTGATGCTCTAGCACAAATACCCGATGAATCTCACGCTCTCTTAATAACTTGGCTACGTCAGGCACAGACGTATTAACCGCCACCGAAATAATATGTGGTGTCATAATTTGGCTTACAGGACAATTAATGTCGGCGTGTTGTACTAATTGCGCCAAGTCTTCATGGCTTAATTCATAACTGGCATATTCGCCATAACAAGACACACCAATTAAGCGTTCTTTTTCTATTGCAGGTAAGTTTTCAAAGCGTAATACGTCAGTCATTGTTACCACGCCTTTTAACTCGCCTTCATAAGTTGTTACAGGTGCGCCTGTAATCCGATGTTGACTAAAAAAATCTAAGAGCATTTTAACTGACCATGTATCGTGAGCTGTTAATACAGGCGTTGACATAATGTCTTTAGCGGTTAATTGGCACAGTGACGCAGTCGTGTTGTTCATCTTGTTCTCCTATCCATTTTGGCTTATTACACTCATTTTCTTAGTATAAAAGAGAGAGTCACAAAGAAGATATTAGTCACATGACTAGGAAATACCATTAAATAGACGTATTGCCGTGCCTAAAATGTCTTTTTTTAGCAAGACAAGCGGGCGTGACCCGTAAAAAAGAGTAAAATACGCGCTCTATTTTTGCTAAGTTGAGAGTGGTGTTATGCGTAAGCCTTATGTATTGATTATTTTGGATGGTTTTGGCCATAGTGAAACCTCTGACTCCAATGCAATTAAAGCGGCGCATATGCCCAACTGGCAGCAAATTTTACAAGAAAACGCACATGGTTTAATTTCGGGGTCGGGTGAAGATGTAGGTTTACCCGATGGTCAAATGGGTAACTCCGAAGTGGGTCACATGAATTTAGGCGCAGGCCGCGTGGTGTATCAAGATTTTACCCGTGTCACCAAATCAATTCGGGATGGTGATTTTTTTAGTAATCCTGCGATTACGTCGGCGGTTGATAAAGCAATAGCCAATAACAAAGCGGTGCATATTTGGGGGTTGTTATCACAAGGTGGTGTACATTCACACGAAGACCATTTACACGCGATGGTTAAACTGGCCGCAGAGCATGGTGCACAACATATTTATGTTCATGCCTTTTTAGATGGCCGCGATACCCCGCCCAAAAGTGCCAAACCATCCATTGAAAAATTAGATGCCGCATTACGCGCCACAGGTAAAGGCCGTATTGCCTCTATCATTGGCCGTTATTATGCGATGGACAGGGATAATCGTTGGGAACGTGTGGAGCAAGCCTATCGATTAATGACCGAAGGGGTTGCAGAACGTACAGCAAGCACCGCATTAGCAGGTTTAGAAGCCGCATACCAAGCAGGCGAAAGTGACGAATTTGTGAAAGCGACTGCCATTATTGGTGAGGGTGAGCAAGCGGCAATCATTAGCGATGGTGATGCAGTTGTTTTTATGAATTTTAGAGCTGACCGCGCCCGTGAAATTAGCAAAGCCTTTGTCGATGAAGATTTTACAGGTTTTAGCCGTCAAGTACGGCCACAACTAGCCGACTTTGTGATGTTGACTCAGTATTCGGCGAGCATTAAAGCATCGGTTGCCTATAAACCCGAAAATTTAACCAATACTTTGGGCGAATACTTAGCCAGTTTAGGTAAAACCCAATTACGCATTGCCGAAACCGAAAAATATGCCCATGTCACTTTCTTTTTTAGTGGGGGGCGAGAAGAATTATATGCAGGCGAACAACGCATTTTAATTCCTTCACCCCAAGTCGCCACTTATGACTTGCAGCCCGAAATGAGTGCCTTTGAAGTGACCGATAAATTGGTTGCGGCTATTAAATCGGGTGAGTTTGATGCCCTGATTTGTAATTATGCCAATGGTGATATGGTCGGGCATACAGGTGTNNTTTGTATCAAGCCATCAAAGAAACAGGCGGCGAAATGCTTATTACCGCAGACCACGGTAACGTAGAACAAATGATGGATAGCTCGACGGGTCAAGCGCATACCGCGCATACTTGCGAATTAGTGCCGTTTGCGTACATTGGGCGCAAGGCAAGCATCAAACAAGGTGGCGTATTGTCTGATGTAGCCCCCACTTTATTAACTTTAATGGGTTTAGCATTACCTGCCGAAATGACAGGTCACAACCTCGTTGTTTTAAAATAACAATAACACGACATATCGCAAGCATTGTAGGCATGACGAAAGAGAGTAAGCTTGTTACTCTCTTTGATTACGCGCAAATAGTGGACTGCTTGGATTTTTTATGAATAAAGTTTGGCTCGCAATAACCTGTACCTTAGCATTACAAAACCCACTTTGGGCAGAGGACGCTCCTGCTACAAGCACTCCAGTCCCCAATGCAGCTGCCGCAAAGCCTACATCTGCTTTGCCCTTAACCGACTTACGCACCTTTGTTGATGTTTTTGAGCGCATTCGCCAAAGTTATGTTGACCCTGTTGACGATAAAACTTTATTTGAAAATGCCATTAAAGGTATGTTGACCTCGCTTGACCCGCATTCGGCCTATTTGGATAAAAATGATTATTTAGACCTCAAAGCACAAACATCGGGTGAGTTTGGCGGTATTGGGGTCGAAATTGGCATGGAAGATGGTTTGTTGCGTGTTATTAGTCCCATTGATGATACCCCAGCCTCCAAAGCAGGTATTCAGGCAGGCGATTATATTATTAAGCTCGAAGGCAAGGCAGTCAAAGGCATGACCATGAACGAAGCCATTGATATGATGCGCGGCGACATTGGCCAACCTTTACGTTTAACGATTCAGCGCAAAGGCGAATCTCCCAAAAAAATCACCCTAATTCGTGCCAAAATCGAAACTACTAGCGTTAAAATGCGCATGATAGGCACAGATTATGCCATTGTGCGCATTAGTCAGTTTCAGGTGCATACAGGCCGAGACCTCAACAAAATTTTAACGCAACTCAAAGAAAACGCACCACAACTTAAAGGTTTGGTTTTAGATTTACGTAATAATCCTGGTGGGGTGTTAGGCGGTGCAGTGAGTGTGGCCGATGCCTTTTTGGACAAAGGTTTAGTGGTTTATACCAAAGCACGTAACGAAGACTCTATCGAAAAATTTGAAGCCACCGAAGGCGAAGTGTTGCCTCATATGCCGTTATTGGTGTTGGTCAACAGTGGTTCTGCGTCGGCCTCCGAAATTGTAGCAGGGGCATTACAAGACCAAAAACGCGCCATCATTGCAGGCACTACCACTTTTGGCAAAGGTTCGGTACAAACGGTATTACAAATTAGCGAAGATAAAGCCATTAAATTAACCACGGCACGTTATTACACACCAAATGGCCGTTCGATTCAGGCCGAAGGCATTAAGCCCGATGTGGTGATTGAGCCTGCTAAACTCGAATTGCTTAAAAGTATCGAAAACTATAAAGAAGCCGATTTAAAAGGCCANNCAAAAAATCTTCAAAGTCTAAAAAAGCTAAAAAGTCAGATTTGCCAAGCGATAATAAGTCCTCTACTGTTACAGATAAAACAGAGGGTAAAAATATGCCTGCCTTAACCGAAAAAGACTTAATTGATGATGATTATGTGTTATTTGCTGCGTTAAATGTACTCAAAGGGGCAGCATTTTGGCAGCCTAAACTATGATTTTTGATGAGTCACACGCGCCCAAACACACCTTTGTGGAACAGGCCGAAGTAAGTGACAAAGAAATTATTGTAGATACCCTAACGCGTGCTTTTTGGGATGACCCGATGTATGGCTGGTTAGCCCAACATGATGAATATTACGGCGCACGTTTTAGACGTATTTTTGATATTTATTGGGAAAATTTTGCACTGCCTTTTGAGCAAATTTGGACAACCGAAGACCGTTTAGGGGCAGCGTTATGGTCGCCGCCTAATTGTTGGAAATTAGGTTTGGTCGAAGAATTACTCTTTTTACCCGATTGGATTGCGGTAACGGGCTTAAAAAACTTGTATTCGCGGTGGCGCGCCATAGAAAAAGTTCAGGCAAAACATCCACACATACCGCATTGGTATTTAATGGCGGTGGGGGTTGCTCCCGAAGCGCAAGGGCAGGGCTATTGTTCTAAGCTGCTTAAACCTGTGTTAGATATTTGCGACCGTACCAAAACTCCTGCCTATTTAGAAAACTCTAATGCCCAAAACACCCGTATGTACGAGCGTTTTGGCTTTAAAGTAACTGAAGAGTTAGACATTGCCCAAGGTGTAAAGCTGTGGTTAATGTGGCGTGAGCCGCGTTAAATTACAAATCAAACTCACTGGCATCAAGACCTAATTCACGGCATATAGTGCGTACGGTTTGTTTTTCGTCATTATCAAAATTACCATCAGATGCGCCAATGACACAGCACACACGCACCATGAGTTTAGCAGCATCGGGATTGCCTTTGAGTTTAGCCACTATCTTTAAGGCTTCAGCTTTACCGATTTCGTAATCAAATTCAAATTTTGACGTAATTTTATTAAAAGATTCAATCACATCGGCATTATCAAATACTTTTAATTCGTCAGAGTTATTAATAAAACCAAACATTTTGCGTTTTTCTTCGGGGCTAACATTACCGTCACTAGCGGCTACCAACGCACAACCTGCAATTACCGCGTTTAAAAAGTCTTTGTTTTTAAACTTAGTGACTTCGTTAGATAATTTAGTGCTAACGTCTTTACCCATTTGTTTAAGTGAATCCAAAAATCCCATTACTTTTCCCCTAAAACTATGTAAATTGAGCCTAAAACTTAACAGATGCTATAGGCTTTATCAATTAGGCTTATGTTGTAAAGATGCGGCGTTTTTGTGTGAGTCTGTTTACTATCAAAGCTCTCGCATCACAATCCCTTGTGCTGTTAAAAAGGCTTTTGCTTGTGGCACCGTATATTCCCCAAAGTGAAAAATACTTGCGGCTAATACCGCATCGGCACGACCTTGCAAAATGCCATCGGCCAAGTGTTGTAAATTACCCACACCGCCCGAGGCAATCACAGGCACACTCACCGCATCACTCACCGCACGTACCACACCCAAGTCATAACCATTTTTAGTGCCGTCTGCATCCATACTGGTGAGTAAAATTTCACCTGCGCCATATTGAGCCATTTTAATTGCCCATTCAACCGCATCAATGCCTGTATCTTTGCGGCCACCATGGGTAAAAATATCCCATTTGTTTGGGGCAATACGTTTGGCATCAATGGCTACCACAATACATTGTGAACCAAAACGGTCAGCAGCAGCGCGTACAAAATCGGGGTCATACACCGCCGCCGAGTTAATACTTACCTTGTCTGCGCCTGCATTAAGCAAATTACGAATATCATCGAGTTTACGAATGCCACCGCCTACCGTTAACGGTACAAACACTTCGCTAGCCATGCGCTCAACAATTTTGAGGGTTGTATCGCGGCCTTCGTGGCTGGCGGTAATATCTAAAAAAGTGATTTCGTCTGCGCCTTGTTGGTCGTAGCGTTTGGCTACTTCGACAGGGTCACCTGCATCACGAATATCTAAAAACTGCACACCTTTAACCACACGGCCTTTATCAACATCTAAACAAGGAATAATACGTTTTGCTAAGGTCATGATTTTGCCTATCGATTTTTCCCTCCCCCTAAGTTAGGGGAGGGGTAGGGTGGGGTTTCAATCGCTTTCTTTTTGTTAGGAGAGGGCGAGGTGAGGTCAACCCCCTCCCAGCCTCCCCCTTATCAGGTGGAGGAGTGAATTATTCAGCATCAGCCAACAATTGGGCTTCGGCTAAATTTAACGTACCTTCATAAATAGCGCGGCCTGTAATGGCACCAATCACGCCATCGTGGGCAACGGTCTTTAGGCGGCTAATGTCGTCTAAGTTGGTTACACCACCCGAGGCAATAACGGGTAAGCCGCAAGCACGTGCTAAAGCAGCAGTTGCTTGCACATTCACGCCTTGCATCATGCCATCACGGGCAATATCGGTGTACACAATCGAGCTAACACCTGCAGCCGCAAAGCTTTTGGCCAAATCTTCGGCTTTAACTTGAGACACTTCTGCCCAACCATCGGTAGCAACCCAGCCATCTTTGGCATCAATGCCCACAATAATTCGGCCATGAAATTCGCGGCACGCATCAATCACAAATTGTGGGTCTTTGACGGCTTTAGTGCCAATAATCACCCAAGTAACGCCTGCTTTAATGTAGGTTTCGATGGTCTCTAAAGAGCGAATACCACCACCAATTTGAATCGGTAGCGCATTATATTTTTTGGCAATCGCTTTAACCACCTCACCATGAATTGGTGTGCCTGCAAACGCGCCGTTTAAATCAACTAAATGTAAACGACGTGCGCCTTGCTCTACCCAATGAGTCGCCATGCCAACAGGGTCATCCGAAAATACGGTGTCGTCTTCCATGCGCCCTTGTTGTAGGCGTACACATTTACCGTCTTTAAGGTCGATTGCGGGAATAATTAACATAAAATTCTCAAATAAAATTCTGGTTTATTGACGTTTTAACCCTCACTCTAGCTCTCTCCCTGTGGGAGAGAGAACTCCCTCTCCCTGTGGGAGAGGGTTGGGGTGAGGGTGGATCAAAACGCTAACTGCTCTTAAACACGCCATTCAACAAAATTTTTGAGCAATTGTAAGCCCATTTTTTGGCTTTTTTCGGGGTGAAATTGCACCGCAAATAAATTATCGTGTGCAATAGCAGCAGAAAAATCTACGCCATATTGTGTGCGGCCAGCAATCAATGCAGCATTAGCCACCTCAACATAATAACTATGCACAAAATAAAAGCGGCTGTTTTGCGGAATGTCGCGCCATAACGCATGAGTAATGGTGTGATTAACTTCGTTCCAACCCATGTGCGGCACTTTTAAGCGTGCGCCGTTTTCGGTTAAATAATGGCCAAAAAACTTTACCTTACCGTCAAACATACCCAAGCAATCTACACCGCCGTTTTCTTCGGAATGTTGCATTAGGGCTTGCATCCCTACACAAATAGCTAATATCGGTTTTTGTTGGGCGGCTTCAAAAACTTCGGCATCTACGCCAACCGCTTTCATGCCTGCAATACAATCACGCATTGCGCCCACACCCGGAAACACCACACGGTCGGCACTGCGCACCAACGCAGGGTCGTGGGTTACAATTACTTTGCTTGCGCCCACATGCTCTAAGGCTTTGGCGACAGAGTGCAAATTACCCATGCCATAATCTAACACTGCAACGGTTGTCATGTTATAGACTGCCTTTGGTGGACGGCATTTGACCTGCCATACGCTCGTCTAACTCTACCGCCATGCGTAGGGCGCGGGCAGTGGCTTTAAAAATACTTTCAATTTGATGATGGGTATTACGACCACGCAAATTATCAATATGAATCGTAATATTAGCGTGATTAACAAAGCCTTGAAAAAATTCGTAAAACAAATCTACGTCAAAACCGCCCACACTCGCGCGAGTAAACTCAACATTAAAATCTAAATGAGGGCGACCCGAAATATCAATCACGACGCGTGACAAGGCTTCGTCTAAAGGCACATAACTATGACCCACACGGCGAATGCCTTTTTTGTCACCAATCGCTAAAGCAAAAGCTTGGCCAAGGGCAATACCACAATCTTCGGCACTGTGATGGTCGTCAATTTGCGTATCACCTTGACAGATAATATCAATATCTATTAAACCATGACGTACAATTTGGTCGAGCATGTGGTCTAAAAAGGGCATACCTGTGTTAAGTTGACCTTGACCTGTTCCATCGAGGTTAATACTTGCGGTAATTTGGGTTTCTTTGGTGTTACGAACCACCTCAGCTTGGCGCGCCGTCATGTTATTTGCCTTTGCTAGAATATCAAAAACCAATTATAACGTGCTTATGCCTGTGATGTTAATTTTTTAGTCTTAAAACCTTCATCTAAAAGAGTTAATAATATGCCTGTTATTGTGAGTGCCGAAAAAAATATTAGCCCCGAATTAGCCCAAAGTTTAACTAAACTCTATGACAGCAGCCCTGAGTTTAGTGATGGCGCAGAAGCGATTGATAAAGCCAACGACATTTTAAGTGACGATGGCGTGTTATATGTGGGTTGGTTTAATGGTAAAGCGGTGTCGGCTATTATGGCGAGCGGCACAGCAGCACAACGTTTATTACACAATATTGTGGTGCATCCTGCTAATCGAGGCAGGGGCATTGCTGACCGTTTATTGAGCGAAACCTGTCGTTTAGAGCGTGAGCAAGGTTCGAGTTATTTTGTGGCAGGTTGTACGGCAATTGCACGATTATTGCGTATTGATGCAGCACGACAGCAAAAAAGTTAAAAAGTAGTGTTTTTTATAGGCAAAAAAATAGGTGTCGTTTTAAAAAGCCTTGACGCAAGCTAGGCTTTGCGTTTTAATACGCGCCTCCGACGTGGCCCGATAGCTCAGTCGGTAGAGCAGAGGATTGAAAATCCTTGTGTCGCTGGTTCGATTCCGGCTCGGGCCACCATGATTTTGTTGTAACATCAAAGACTTGCATTATGCAGGTCTTTTTTGTTTATGGGCTTTTACTTTCCATGTAAGCACTTTGTAAGCAAATTTCATCAACGATATAAAATACAGGCCTTTTAAATCACCTAAATATGCCATTCCAAAAAAGAAAAACCGCCCGTAGGCGGCAATACTGCAAAAGTTTTTCATTATGAACGCTCCATAATTTCTTGGCTTTCCTTTATTACTTCACGGATACTCTGCATCTGTTCAAGCCACTCTCTTGAACGGCAGCCATGTTTTAAGGCGTTTTTCGCGCTGACCGATTTTCCTGCCTCACTCACTGGCCCGANNCGTTTGCTTGTTTCTGTTTTTTTCCGTGCGCGCGCGTACTGTTCAGGTTGTTTGGTGGCGGTGTTCCATTATTTACCTGTACTGATTGCCCAATGTTAGCTTGCTTCACAAATGATACAGTTGATGGATATTTTATATTGGCCAGCGTCTCGATAGTTTTGGCGCATTGAGATTGAGCTTTTAGGGCGAGCTTGAGATAGGTTTCGGTTGCACTTAAATGCTCGGCCATATTTGCGGCTGCTCGGCAAGCTAGTATGTTGAAAATGGTATCCAGTGTATTGGCTTGTAACGTTAATATGGCTTCCATCTTGCTCAAGTCGCCATCTTTCACGACTTTGACTTTATCGGCACAGACAGAAATACACTCCAACAAGTCTAAGCCATCTACAGCAGCAAAAAGTCTAGCTGTATTCGCATTGTTGATAACAGACGACAAGCTTGCGTTAGCTAGTCTCCGCGCTTGGCTTCCATCCTGTAGCTCCATTTCCAATGCGTTATCTTGAACACTCTTATTTGGCTTACTCATTACTGTATTACCTCTATCTACCCGTATAGTACAGGTTAGATTTTACAGCATTGACCAACATTAAAACTCATTTTCTGATAGCCCATAGGTCTGCATATTACCATTTTGTGTTTTGTATAAAGTCATTGTAAAGTTACTGTACTCTATACCGTCATATGTTTTTGTTTCCTGCAAGGTAAAAGACTCCGACTTTGAAAGACTGCCTGAGTCCAAATCTCGGTATCTAATATCATACAATCCTGCACGAATTTTATTTATTGTAAATTGACTAAATGCAGGTATAAAAAACACACGAACAGGATAAGACTCAAGCCCATTTATCGAAACTAACTTTATAAAAACATCAGAATTATTCCGCGAATTATCAATCGTAACGCTTGATAGGCCATTAGTATGTAACTTTTTAAAGCCTTTTACATAACCAGCAACACGAGGCCACGACTCACCATTTGGTGCTGAGTCTGGCCGAATATAACTTGGACTAATTGATTGAGTCTGGCGATATTCGGGAGGGTTTACATTGTAAGAAACAGGGCGTCTATCTGGGCTCTTTTCATTTACCGAATTTGCTACGCTATAAATTGCAAATGAAATCACGAATGATAGAAAATAGTAAATAATTGATTTTTGTATTGCTGAGTTGGCGGTGTTAGATGGGTTAGCATTTTCTTTTAATCTATACTCAAGCAAGTCGTCATTCTTAACAAGATAATCAATATCATCTTGCTTTATTGCTAACCTAACCTTTTCATCAAAACGCTTAAGAGTGCTTACAAGTGATAAATATGTAGATTGCGGTGAAAAAGTAAAATTCTGCTTTTTGCCGTCAAATGATATTGAAACAGATGTTCCTTGATATATACCATTTGTATATTGATGAGTTGCATCCATATCTGATATTGACCAAATTGGCCAAAACCATAATCTATCAGGCGTTGTTTTTATGACATAAAGAGGCGTTACAAAAAGCCAAGCACCTAACGGTGATGTGTGCCATGAATAAATCCAGCTAAAGTTTCTTGCAATTAATGTCGCTACGCCAAATGTTACGCCGATATACCAATATTTTGTCTCTGTAACCCATCTATAGCTATCTGCCTCAGAAAGCAGATACGGAAACCAGCCAAAAAGTAATATCAGCCAAAAGTAATTCCATTTAACGCCACCAATTTTTGTAGCAAATTGGTCTTTTCTTTGTTGCAATACTCTAGAAACTATTAACTCTTGAACGTTCTTTGGTAAATCAGAATAAAAGCAAGTTCCCGATACTGGTGGCGGAAACTCTCTAGAGTGTTCTTTATTTGATTGCCTTTGTGGTTGTTCGCTTTTGCTGGTCGAAGCGACTTGCTCACTTTCTTGTTCTTTTATCCAAATATCATGTTGTTTTCTTTTTTCTGCATTTGACAATACTTCATAAGAGTTATTGATAATTGACATTATCCTCGTAGATTCCGTTTGATTGTCAAGATTACGGTCAGGATGATGCTTATGAGACAGGCTTTTGTACGCGGCACGAATGACTTCAATAGGCGCATTACGTGCAACCTTTAAGTTATCGTAATGTGTGTGAATACGACTCATTAGTCATCATCCTTAAATATGTAAACATCCTAATTACAACTTACAAACAATTTCAAATGCTTTATTATGTATGTCTTTGTCAAATGCTACAGCCCATGTAGTAAATCTTATTTCTTTATTTTTCTCTTTGTGAATTATTTTATTAGCAGGTTCTATAGAATAATAATAACGCTGAATTACTGCGGCTTTAAGATTTATGCAATCAAAGTCTATTTTTTTTACCACTTCATCATATTCGCCAAAAACTTCACTTTTATAATTTTTTGATGTTACTGTCCTTATCCAAGATGTTATGTGTTTACTATTTTTATCGACAGTAAAATTGCAGTTATCATAATAAAAATCAACATCTTTGTTTGAATGAATGTCTTTCCAGCAAAATTTAGCAGGCAGTTCGTCAGTATCCGTTTTCTTTATTACTTTAGCGTCGTTAGTTTGTGTGGTTGATTCTTTAGAAAGACTTGAACAAAGTACATTTTGAATAATTTTTGTTTTCTCTGGTGTGAATTTTATATAAACATCAGGCACCAGAGTTTTAGCAACAAAAACGTCATCGTGGTAATAATTTGAACCTGACACAAACGGAGTTAACTCAATATTACACTTAATTAAAAGCTCTGCTTTTATCGTATCGTAGTATTCTTTATCACCACTTTCTGATATTAATTTCCCTTTAATGTAGTTAGATGATTTTATATATATTTTTATATAAGATTGGTTAACAGACAAACGCTTATCTAGAGAAGATACAGAACATTTATTAACATAAACATCNNTTTGTGCTACAAGCACGCTCAAAAATAGCTTCGCCTATAGAGTCAGGCACCACTTCGTTAAAGGCACGTTCCTCTATTTTTCTAGATAACGAGTTAACCACATCATCTATATAATATTTCGTAAACTGAGCAATCGCTGACTTTCTATTCTTGCAGTTGAAATAATATAAATACTTGGTTGAGTCATATGTTTTACCGTCGGAGTTTTCTTCAGGTATCT
>DDBM01000144.1 GCA_002333125.1 Moraxellaceae bacterium UBA2032
AAAGAAAAGGCTGATAAAGAGCAAAAGGCTAAAGAAGACGCTGCTCGTAAAAAGCTCCAAGAAGCCCTCAATAAAAACAATATTGATAAAGAAATGGCTGCTTTAGAGAAAAAAATTAAAGCCGAAAAAGAAGCTCAATTACGTAAATCCGCCGAACAAGCTGCCCAAAAAGAAGCTGACCGTTTAGCTCAAGCACAAGCCAAAGCCGACCAACAAGAGGCAAATGACAAAGCCGACAAAGCCAAAGACGATTTGGTTAATAAATATAAAAAACGTATTTATGATGCCATTAAACGCGAATGGTCAATTCCACCCCAAAGCGCAGAGTTATCGGCACAAGTGCGTATTGTTTTGTTACCCGATGGTGAAGTGCGTAGTATTTTATTTTTGAAACGTAGTGGTAACAGTGCGTTTGATGCTAGTATTGTGGCAGCCATCGAAAAGGCCAGCCCCTTGCCTGTTCCTGCTGATGCTGCCTTGTTTAGTCAATTTCGTAGCGTCACCTTTAATTTTAGTAGTAAGGACTAAAATGCCACATTTTCGTAAATTATTTATTAGCTGCCTTGCTTTATCGCTCATTACGATTAATAGCCATGCTGATTTAACCATTGATATTGTTAAATCAAGTAATAACACCACACCTATTGCTATTGTTCCTTTTGTAAATGACTCCGCTAGTGAGTCATTAAATAGTATTATTAGTAATGACTTAGCTCGCAGCGGCCTATTTATTCCTGCCAAACAGTTTCCCGAACGCCCAAGCAGCAGTAGCGAGTTTGTGTTTCCTGTGTGGCAAGTGTTGGGATTAGATTATGTGGTGGTAGGAAAAGTATCACCTAATGAAAATAATCAATCAACCATTCAATATGAATTAGTCAGTAGTAGCCAAGAAAAACGTTTGTTAGGCGAAAGCATGACGATTCCTGCAACACGTTGGCGCGAAGCAGCACATTTTATTAGTGACCGTGTCTTTAAATACATTACGGGTATTGATGGCTCATTTAGCACCCGTGTCGCCTATGTTTTACAATATAGCCGTGAAGGCAAAACACGTTACCGCTTAGATATTGCCGATGCCGATGGCCGTCAACCGCGCAGCATTTTAGATAGCGACGAGCCTATTTTATCGCCAAGTTGGTCGCCCGATGGCCAAAATATTGCTTACGTTTCTTTTGAAGGTGGCAAACCTGCTATTTATACGCAAAATCTTGCCACCACACAACGCCAAGTTATTACTAACTTTAAAGGCCTTAATGGCGCACCTGCTTGGTCGCCCGATGGCACAAAACTCGCTCTAACGTTGTCTCAAGATGGTAATCCAGAGATTTATTTGTTTGATTTGGCCAACAAAAAGCTAACTCGCCTTACAAATCATTACGCGATTGATACCGAAGCGCGTTGGTTTCCTGATGGTCGTGCGTTAATCTTCACCTCAGATAGAGGCGGCAACCCACAAATTTATCGTTTAGATATTAATACCCAAGAAGTTAAACGCTTAACCTTTGAAGGTTCATTTAATGGACGTGGTGCAGTGAGTCCCGATGGCCGCTATTTAGCGATGGTACATCGCCGTAGTGGACAGAGCTTTCAAATTGCATTACAAGATTTACAAACAGGCGGAGTTACTCGACTCACCGATACGCCGTTAGATGAAGCCCCTAGTTTTTCTCCAAATAGTCAAATGATTGTTTATGCGACAAAACAAGGGGCTAAAGGCGTATTAGGTATTATGTCTTTAGATGGTCGATTTAAGTTACAATTGCCTGCTTCTGATGGCCAAGTGCGTGAACCTGCATGGTCGCCTTAATTTAAAACTTGCCTCTTTGGAGAAATATAAATGTTATACAAAAAAATTCCTGTTACTGTTTTTATTAGTTTAGCGTTGGTTATGGGTGGTTGCTCTACACTTAAAGGCAAAAAAGCCGATGACGCAGCTAACCAAAATTACCCACAAGGACAAGGCGTACAAGACGCAGATACTACTGGTGCAGACACTAACGCTTTGAGTGAGCAAGAGCGTTTAAAAGCCGAAGCTTTAGCAGAGCAGCAACGCGCAGCCGAACAGCAGAGAACAGTCGAACAGCAACGCGTAGCGGAGCAAGAGCGTTTAAAAGCCGAAGCTGCTAATCTATTAGCTACACGTTTGGTACATTTTGACTACGATAGTGCTGACTTATCAGGCCAAGACCAACGTGTATTACAAGCTCATGTACAATACTTAAAAGCTAACGCTAGTGCTAAGGTATTACTTGCAGGTCATGCCGACGAACGTGGCACGCGAGAATACAACATGGCATTGGGCGAGCGTCGCGCTAATGCTGTACAAGCTTTTTTTGTTAGCAATGGTGTGCAAAGTCGCCAATTAGACACTGTTAGCTTTGGCAAAGAAAAGCCTCTTAATAATGGCACTAATGAAGCTGCATGGGCAGAAAATCGCCGTGTAGAAATTGGTTATCAACAGGGTGCGCCTCGCTGATTTTATGCAGCATAGACCTAGTCCTACACACCCTGACCCACTTAAAAACAATGCGTTAGAAGCAAAAATTTTTAAGCGCAGGGTGGTTTTTTGTGGTTTTTTTATTTTTATTGCCTTTTCTACTCTCATTGTACGTTACGGCTATTTACAAATATTTGAATATCAAACTTACACCACACTATCCCAAAGTAATCGCATTAAATTACAAGCCATTACCCCACCACGCGGTTATATTTATGACAGAAATGGCATTTTATTAGCCGATAATCGCCCTATTTTTACCGCCATTATTAACCGTCAAGAAGTAGATGATTTTGATCTGACCTTAAAAAAAATCACCCCCATTTTTCAATTAGATACTGATGACCTACAAAAAATTCAGACTCGTTTTTTACGCGCCCATCGTTTTGAACCTATTACCGTTAAACTCAATTTAACTGAAGCGGATATTGCTCGTTTTTCTGAAGTGAGTTATTTACTCAAGGGTGTAAGTATCGAAGTCAAACTTGCACGTTATTATCCTTACGGTGAGTTATTTGCTCATGCTTTAGGTTATGTGGGCAGAATTTCTGATAAAGAAGCGNNAGGTTATCAACAAGTAGAAGCTAATGCACATGGTGAAGTATTACGCTTATTAGAACGTAATGAGCCAATTCGAGGTAATGACCTCGTATTACACCTTGATTATGGCTTACAAAAAATGATTACCGAAAAACTGGCAGGTCGTCGTGGAGCAGTTGTTGCCATTGAGCCACGCACAGGCGGCATATTGGCTTTTGTTAGCACACCAAGTTTTGACCCTAATCCTTTTGTATCGGGTGTACCTAATACTTTATATCAATTTTGGCGTAATCATCCTGATATTCCTCTTTATAATCGAGCTTCTCAAGGTGTTTATCCACCGGGTTCAACCATTAAGCCCTTTGCAGGCATGGGTGGCTTAAACTATAAATTAGTCGATTGGGATTTTAAAATTCATGACCGAGGCTCTTTTAGCATTCCAGGTGATAACCATTTATTTAGAGATTGGAAAAAAACAGGGCATGGTGTGGTGGACTTACATCGCGCCGTAGAAATCTCGTGTGATACCTATTTTTATACTCTCGCCTATAAAATGGGGGTAGATAAGTTTCATGACTGGATGGCACAATTTGGCTTTGGTGCAGTCACAGGCATTGATTTATCAGGTGAAAAAAGCGGCACTCTGCCTTCTGTGGCATGGAAACGTAAAACACTGAATGCGCCGTGGTACACAGGTGAGATGATTTCAGTGGGTATTGGTCAAGGCTATTTTACTTCTACCCCACTACAATTAGCGATGGCAACTGCTATTATGGCTAATAAAGGCCAACATATTACGCCTCATTTACTCAAAAGCACCACAGGCACACAAGCTTATACTGTTAATAATCAAAGTGATGGGAAAGTACAATTTTCGGGTGATGAAGCACAATGGGATTTAATGCACAAAGCGATGCGTGATGTAGTACATGGCCGTGGTACCGCAGGTAATTTACGCAAAGACCTCGTGGGTTACGAAATGGCAGGAAAAACAGGCACAGCTCAAGTCAAAGGTATTAAACAAGGCCAACGCTACGACGAAAAATCATTAGACGAACGCCATTTAGACCATGCGTGGTTTATGGGCTTTGCACCTGTTGATAATCCTCAAGTGGCGGTTGCCGTGTTAGTCGAAAACGGTAAACATGGTAGCAGTACCGCAGGGCCAATTGCCAAAGCAGTATTTGACTATGTGATTCATCAAATGAATCACGATACATTAGCACCCACAAATAGCACGTCAAACACCAACTTAAATAGTCCAGTCACTGCCACACCTAAACCGTTAACGCTTGAGACTGATAATGAATAGTCGTCACTATTACTATTTTTTGCGGCGTAACCCTAACACCACGCCCACCAAAAAATCTTATGCTCCTTGGTTAAAATGGCATATAGATTTACCCTTAATGACTTTGTTAATTTTAATTAATTTAGTCGGCTTATTACAGCTCTATAGTGCCTCTGGCAGTGATTTAGGTTTAGTCATTAAACAAGCAAGCAGTTTTATGATTGGTGTGCTGGCCATGCTGTTTATTGCCCAAATTCCACCACGTATTTATAAAGCAATGTCGCCGTGGTTATACCTTGGCATTGTAATTTTATTGGTGATGGTGGCTTTGTTTGGCACAGTGGCTATGGGGGCAAGACGTTGGCTCACCATTCCTCATGTTACACGTTTTCAACCTTCAGAATTTATGAAGCTTGCTATGCCAATGATGATGGCATGGTTTTTAGCAAACACCACACTCCCCCCTAAGTTTAAACATGTGGTGCTTGCTTTAGTTATTATTCTTATTCCTACCTTACTTATTGCGCGTCAACCCGATTTAGGTACGGCACTATTAGTAACCTCAAGCGGATTTTTTGGCTTATTTTTGGCAGGATTACCGTGGTGGTTTTTAGGCTTATCTGTTTTAAGTGCTGCTGCGATTGCGCCTGTTGCATGGCATTTTTTGCATGATTATCAACAACAACGTATTTTGACTCTTATTAACCCAGAAGCTGACCCACTTGGCACAGGTTGGAATATTATTCAATCTAAAACCGCCATTGGCTCAGGTGGTTTAGGGGGCAAAGGCTGGCTTAATGGCACACAAGCCCATTTAGATTTTTTACCCGAAGGCCATACTGACTTTATTATTGCTACTTATTCTGAAGAGTTTGGCTTGATGGGCATCATTGCGCTGCTTACGCTATACAGTCTGATTTTAATACGCTGCTTATATATAGCTACTACCGCCACCGATAGCTATAGCCGCTTATTAGCAGGCGCAATTAGCTTGTCGTTTTTTGTTTATGTTTTTGTCAACGCAGGAATGGTCAGTGGTATATTGCCTGTTGTGGGTGTGCCATTACCCTTTATTAGCTATGGCGGCACGGCAATGCTCACACTCCTGTCTGGTTTTGGTATTTTAATGTCAATTCATACCCATAAAAAACTATTGGATTAATTTATGATTAAAAATTTAACTCTTTCTTTATTTACCCTTATTCCTATCACCTTTAATTATGCTTATTGTGGCGATTTTGATAACTACGACGCGCTAAAAACACTAATTAGCGAGGTAGAAAGCGAAGGCATTTACAGCAAAGCCGAGTTAAATGATTTGTTTTTTGAAGTAGAACGCCAAAAAGTGACTCTTGATTTAATGACTCGCCCTGCCGAATCAGTAGCACAATGGAAAGATTATCGACCACGATTTTTAACAGACAGAAATATTAGTAAAGGCGTAGATTTTTGGAATAGATACCATGAAGCTCTTGAAGTTGCCGAACAACAATTTGGTGTCCCCCCCGAAATTATGGTGGCGATTCTAGGCGTAGAAACACGTTATGGCGGCAACAAAGGCCGTCTAAAAGTCATTGACTCATTGGCAACACTTGCTTTTGACTTTCCACGCCGTAGCGAATATTTTACCAAAGAACTTAAAAATTTTTTAGCATTAAGCAAAGAACAAGGCTTAGACCCATTAACAGTTAAGGGCTCTTATGCAGGTGCTATGGGCTATCCACAATTTATGCCCTCTAGTTGGCGTAAACTAGGCATAGATTTTGACGGTGATAATAAAGCTGATTTAATCAATAACCCCATTGATGCCATTGGCTCAATTGGTAATTACTTTAAAGAAAATGGCTGGCAAGCCGAAGAAAATATTGCATTTAATGCAACAGCCGCCGAAGCTAATTATGATGACATCATTAACAACAAAGAGTTAAATACTACTAACACCTTAGGCGAACTAAAAGCAAAAGGCTTGACCATACAAAGTACTTTGGCTGACTCGACTCCTGCCTCTGCCATACGTTTCGAGGGTGATAAGGGGACTGAATACTGGGTTGGTCTTAATAACTTTTATGTGATTACCACCTATAACCGCAGCACTATGTATGCAATGGCGGTATTTCAATTAAGCCAAGCTATTAAAGAGGCCAAAAACAACCCCGATTAATGTAACTTTACAGAACTAGGAGTGAGTTTAAGCACAGCTCCTGCTTGCTTAGTTTTTATTGAGGTCAAAACATGAATTTATTAAAACAGTTAATACTTGGTAGTGTTGTTTGTTATAGCAGCGTTGCAATGGCTTTTGAGCTAAGCAGCACTGACATTAAAGCTAATAGTACCCTCACAGCAGCACAAGTTTTTAACGGCTTTGGCTGTACAGGCCAAAACACTTCACCTGCATTACAATGGAAAAATGCCCCTAAAGGTACAAAAAGCTTTGCCGTCACGGTATATGACCCCGATGCACCAACAGGCTCAGGATGGTGGCATTGGGTGGTTTATAATTTACCAGCCACAACAAATAGTCTTGCAACAGGTATAGGCATTGAAAACAGCACTGCCTTACCCGAAGGTACACAACAAGGTCGCACCGATTTTGGTAGTTATAGTTTTGGTGGAGCTTGCCCACCTAAAGGGCATGGCAAACATCGTTATATATTTAGTGTTTACGCCCTAAGCATCGACAAAATCGAAGTCCCTCTTGATGCAAGCCCTGCACTTATTGGCTATATGATTAATGCCAATAAATTAGCAAAAGCAAGCTTTAGCGCAAAATATAACCGCTAAGCCTATAAGGGCTGTATTTAATACAGCCCAATCAACTGCTGAGTTTTTAAGCGGCTTTTGTCTATTCTGAAACATTTTATTGCACTTTTGGCATGTTTTAAGCATAAAAACGTCCAATTGTTAAACAAAAAGCTTAGACCTTTACATAAAAAGTAGTTAACATTGCCCCTATCGTCGCCCAACTAATAAATAAAACATCTTTGGGCAAGTCATTAGCTTGTTAGAACAAATGCGAGTTTTCAGATTGATAAATATGAGACCATCAATCTAAAACATCAACGTCGTTGAAATTGCGTATATGTTCTACCTAAATGTCTAGGAGTAATACCGATGACATCTCGCAATTTGAATAAACGTAATACTGCCTTATTAAGCATATTACTTACGGCTTGCTTAACTGGTAGCGCGACTGCTGGTAATACAATTTATTTTTCTACCCTTAGTAATAGTAACGCTGATGCTATTAACGAGCTAGTGAATGCCAAGCAACCAGCTACTAACAATCTTTCTGATAGCACAACACTAAACGCTAACGAAGAAATTCCCGAAGCAGAACCTTTTGTTCAATCAGACCTGCAATATACCGTATCAGGCAAAAGATATACTGTTTTAGCTAAAGCAAAAAACTTTAAACAAGTTGGTTTAGCTTCTTGGTATGGTAAAAAGTTTCATGGCCGCACCACAGCAAGCGGCGAAGAATATGATATGCACGAACTAACCGCAGCACATAAAACTTTGCCTATTCCTTGTTACGCCCGTGTGACTAATCAAGAGAATGGCAAAAGTGTGATTGTTAAAATCAATGATCGTGGCCCTTTTCACTCTAGTCGTATTCTTGATGTGTCTAAAAGTGCTGCCGCTAAATTGGGTATGCTCAAAAAAGGTACAACCAAAATTAAGCTAGAAGTCATTAGCAGTGCTGATGATGAAAGAAGCGTTATTGCTGCTAATGAGCCTGCCCCTGCGCCACAAGTACCGCAATTTTTTGTACAGGTTGGCTCATTTAGCTCTGAAGGTAACGCCCTTAACTTGCAAAACAAATTGTCTAGTTTAATTGCATTGCCTATAGAAGTGACGAATGCTCACAATAATGCAGCCATTCACAAAGTACAAATTGGCCCTTTTGTGGATGAAGCGACCGCTAAAAAAGCAAGTCAATATGTTTTACAAGTTGCCGCGCTTAACCCTGTAGTTATCAGACAATAATTATCTAATACCTACACTAAAAAACTGGACACATTGTTCAGTTTTTTTATGGCTGTAGTTTAATAACTCACGCCTAATGTTAAATTAGCTGCTCTGCGTTGATTGTTTCCTTGAGCAATCGTTAAATAAAACGGCCCTAAGCGGGTATCTGCGGCTAACACTGCACCCAAACTATAAACGGTATCATCTAATAAACTCGGTGACCAATTATCTTTTTGAGTAACCGCCCCCGCCTCAGCTAATAAACCCATATAAACACCGCCCCCTAAGGCAGAGGGCATGACTTTAATTTGTTTATATCCTAATAAGCGGGTAAGAAAAAATGAGTTTCCTGCCAACTCACCACGCCTATAAGCCGATAAGTTTAATGCGCCGCCTAACTGAAATTTCTCGGCGTAAGGTAAGGTTGAGCCAAGTGAACTACCGCCTTTGCCTGTTGCAAAAAAAGTATAAGTATTCCATGTAAACGCATGGCGCCAATCTAGCATAACGCGCTGATAATCTTTATCGCTGCCCATGCCCGACTCTGCCGAAAAATACTGTAATCGCGCCCAATCACCTTTACGTGGAAAACGTGGATTATCTAATTGGTCAAATACGGCATTGATGCCATAACCCGTTTGTTGATAGCTTTCGCCTACTAAAGGATTTAAGTTTGCCGATGAAGAAGTCCATTTAAGTGTTTGTTCTGAAACAAAAAACCGTACTTCACCCCACTTTCCTAACACTGAGCCAATGTCCACACCACCACCTGTGCGGCGCACTCTATTCGTACCTACTGTTTCGTGGTCAACCACAATATCGCGTGGTTCGTCTTTAATACCCAGCCAAGGCGCAATAAAAAATTCACCATTTAAAACGGTAGGTTGATACAACTCAGTATATGCAGAACGGGTTTCGCCTAACTCGCCTTGTACTTGCCATTCTGCACCTAAATCATTTAGCCAACTACGGCGTAACCCTGCCACTAAACCAAAAGAAGAGTTATTGGCAAAATCGGTATTCAGCTTTAATCCTACACGGGCAAAATCTCGACCATCTTTTTCTATAGGAATTATTCGTAATAACGCGCCATCTTCTTTAGGAAATAATTGATAAGCAATGCGCTCAAAATCTCCGCGTGCATACACCGTATCAATACTTTGATGCAGCTCTTTTTGCTCTAATGGCTGGCCAGTTTTAACGGCTATTAACGACTTTAATACTTGTGGACTCACCCAATGACTACCTGTTACCTCAACTTTAGTAATATTACGCTGTGCGGGTGTACGTTGTTGTATTTGTTGTTGCCATGCTTGATAGTCGGCCTCAGATAATGCATATTTTTGCAGTTTAGCCAAATTAACACGCGCTGCAATTTCACCCACTTCAATAAGCTTGGCTGATTCTTTAAAATCAGTTGCAGTTAACTGCCCCATATCAGGCGTAATTAAAATATCTTTAGGCGTAAGCGTGGCGATTTGCGCCTGCATATCTTTTTGTACCGCAATGTTGATGGTTTGCTCACTCACCGAAAACAAAGACTCTAACTTTTGACGATTGGTGTTAGGAGACGACACATTAACGGCAATGACGACATCACCACACAGTTTTCGGCCTTCATCAATGCCCATGTTTTTTACAATACCACCATCAACCACTAAATAATTTTCGTAAGAAACAGGCGGAAAAACGCCTGATACACTCATACTTGCACGCATCACTAAGGGTAAATCACCATGATTCATCACTATTGTTTTGCCAGTTTCTAAATCTGCGGCAATCGCTCTATAGGGAATTGGCAATTGGTCAAACTGGTCGGCAACAATGCCACCTGTTAAGAGTCTAAAAAATT
>DDBM01000168.1 GCA_002333125.1 Moraxellaceae bacterium UBA2032
TAAAACAACGCGCCGAAGTCACCTTAGGTGGTGAATTAAAAGGCGTAGTTATTACTGTGCCTGCGTATTTTGACGAAGCACAACGTCAAGCCACGCGTGATGCGGCTGTATTAGCCAACTTAAATGTGTTGCGTTTGTTAAGCGAGCCAACGGCTGCTGCGGTGGCTTATGGTTTAGATAATGGCGCAGAAGGTGTTCATGCCATTTTTGATTTGGGTGGCGGTACGTTTGATATTTCGTTATTACGCTTACATAAAGGCGTATTTGAAGTCTTGGCAACAGGTGGCGATGCTGCTTTGGGTGGTGACGATTTTGACCGCGCCATTGCCTTATGGTTAATGCCGCAGCTTGGTTTGCAAAATCCTGATGCCGCACAACAACGTGAATTAATGGCCATCGCGTGCCATGCAAAAGAACAATTAACCCATGCAGATAGCGTACAACTTACATGGCACAGCCNNCAAAAAGTGGCTGAGTTTTTTGGCCGTCAGCCCCTAACCAATATAGACCCCGATAAAGTCGTGGCCATTGGTGCAGCAATTCAAGCCGATGTATTAGTCGGTAACAAACCCGATGCCGAAATGTTATTGCTTGATGTAATTCCCTTATCGCTAGGCTTAGAAACGATGGGTGGCTTGGTAGAAAAAGTCATCACCCGTAATACCACGATTCCCGTTACCAAAGTACAAGAGTTTACTACCTTTAAAGATGGTCAAACCGCCATGAGTATTCATGTGGTACAAGGTGAGCGTGAATTAGTCAAAGATTGTCGTTCGTTGGCACGTTTTGAATTGCGCGGTATTCCACCGATGATGGCAGGTGCAGCGCGGATTCGTGTGGTGTTTCAAGTTGATGCTGATGGTTTATTGGCCGTGAGCGCCATTGAATTAAGCACCAACCAAAAAAGCGAAATCACTATCAAACCCTCTTATGGTTTAAATGAGCAAGATATTAGTCGCTTATTAACCGAGTCTTATCAAAGTGCCGAAGCCGACAAACAAGCTCGTGCTTTACATGAAGAAAAAGTAGATAGCCAACAGTTATTAGAAGCCGTTAAAAGTGCCTTGCGTGATGATGCTACTTTATTGTGTGATGGTGAACTAGAAACCTTACAAGAAGCGGTGAAACACTTAGATATTGCCTTAGGCTCAAGCCAGCGCAATATTATCGAAAAAGCGCGTTTAGCTTTGTTACCTTTGTCGGATGCGTTTGCAGCGCGTCGTATGAATCAACATATCCATGACGCGTTAAGCGGTCACAAACTTAGTGAGTGGGAGTAAAGCTCAATGGCCAATATTATTTTTTTACCCCATCATCAATTATGCCCAGAAGGGGCAGTGGTTGAAGCCAGCGAAGGCGAAAGTGTGTGTGAAGCGGCTTTACGTGCAGGCATTAATATAGAACATGCGTGTGAAATGTCGTGTGCTTGTACTACCTGTCATGTGATTGTGCGTGAAGGTATAGAAAGCCTTAACGAAATGGACGATTTAGAAGCCGATATGCTCGATAAAGCATGGGGTTTAGAGCCTGATTCGCGTTTGTCGTGTCAGACGATTGTGGCCGATGAAGATTTGGTGGTGGAAATTCCTAAATACACTATTAATCATGCCTCAGAAAAAAATCATTGATTTTAGTATTTTTTATATGGGTATAAATAACCCTTCGACTTCGCTCAGGGAACACGTTTTGTTGGCTGAGCGTAGTCGAAGCCTATGATAAAGGTAGATAAATATGAGCTTAAAATGGACTGATTCGCGTGAGATTGCCCTCGATTTAATCGATGCTCACCCTGATGTTGACCCCAAAACAATTCGTTTTACCGATTTGTANNTTAGAAGCGATTCAAATGTGCTGGTTAGAAGAAGCGGATTAAAGTAGGGACAAAAAGTGCATTCATATAACTTGGGTTTTATTAGCGACCAAGACTTATTTAATCATGTACTAGAAACGGTCAATAAGTATCGCTTTGTTATTGATTTAAAAGAGTTTAATAAAAACTTAGTTGACCCTATTAAGTTTAGTTTTGATGCACANNGAGATGAAAAACAAACATAACACCATGAACTCTTCATCATCCCAAAAAACGTATATGCGTATGCAGCATA
Organism: Moraxellaceae bacterium UBA2032; assembly: GCA_002333125.1. Taxonomy (GTDB): domain Bacteria; phylum Pseudomonadota; class Gammaproteobacteria; order Pseudomonadales; family Moraxellaceae; genus Agitococcus. The sequence goes on from DDBM01000168.1 coordinate 2,106, forward strand.
CGCTTAACCAAAACCCAAAGGCATTGTGTTTATTGGTTGAAGTTATTGCCACAGCAAGTCAAAATAAAGCATGGGCAATCAGCTTAGACAAAATATCTATTGTTGATGAGCGTATTCGCCGCGTGTCGATTGATAAGTTTTATGAAATCGTGACAGGTGACCCATTTGCATTTAAGCGATTATGTGAGGTTTTACCTTTGGTCATCGCTGATGTGGTGAGCAGCCTCAAACAAAGTGATATAGTACAAAACACGGTATTAACTGAGTTATTGGCAGTTGCACCCGATAACCTACTAAAAAGTATTTATTGGTTATCTTTTCAAAAGTATCAAGGTTTTGATAACTTCCATTTTCGTTAATTGTGTACTTGCATGACTATTTCCCAACTGCATCTTGACCATGTTTTTGATAACCCTTGGTTTGAAGAATTACAAACAAAAGCAATTCGTCCATATACCTCTATTGAGCTGTTTGCAGGTGCGGGTGGCTTGGCTTTGGGTTTAGAAAAAGCGGGATTTAAAGCAGTTTTGTTAAATGAGTTTGATAAACACGCTTGCGCCACGTTGCGTAAAAACCGCCCCCAATGGCAGGTTATAGAAGCCAGTATTAATAATGTGGACTTTACGCCTTATTGCGGAAAAATTGATTTTTTATCAGGTGGATTTCCTTGTCAGGCATTTTCTTATGCAGGCAATAAACAAGGGTTTGATGATACACGCGGCACACTTTTTTTTGAGTTTGCGCGTGCTATCCAAGAAATACAGCCTAAAGTGTTTTTAGGCGAAAATGTGCGTGGTTTACTTAATCACGATGAAGGCCGAACCTTAGCCACCATTAAAAATACCATTGCTGAATTAGGCTATACCCTAGTTGAACCTCAAATTTTAAAGGCCATGTATTATCAAGTCCCCCAAAAGCGTGAGCGTTTGTTTTTAGTGGCTATTCGTAACGACCTTGCCGATCAAGTAAAGTATCAATGGCCCGCTCAATATCATCGTGTTATGACCATGCGTGATGCCATGTTTGCAGGTGAATTATTTGATGGCAATGTACCATTATCGCAAGGGCAACTATATCCAGAACGCAAAAAAGCGGTGTTAGACCTCGTGCCGCAAGGTGGTTACTGGCGTGACTTGCCCGATGCTATTCAGCGTGAATACATGAAAGGAAGCTATTTTTTGGGTGGTGGAAAAACAGGTATGGCACGGCGTTTGTCGTGGACAGAGCCGAGTTTAACCCTGACGTGTGCGCCAGCCCAAAATCAAACTGAGCGTTGTCATCCCGAAGAAACACGGCCATTAACGGTGCGCGAATATGCACGGATTCAAACCTTTCCCGATAGTTGGGAGTTTATGGGCGCAATGTCACATCAATATAAACAAATTGGCAATGCAGTGCCTGTTAATTTGGCATACGCGATGGGGCGCAGCTTGATAAGGCTATTAAATCAAATAGAATCGTGCCAACCACTAAAAACCTGCGTATAATCGCGCACCAAATTGTCGCTAGTTTTGGCGATTTTTATTGTCCCTCTTATATTATCACAGGAGCTTATCATGGCTATCGAACGTACTTTATCGATTATCAAACCTGATGCTGTTGCTAAAAACGTCATTGGTCAAATTTACAGCCGTTTTGAAGGCGCAGGTTTACAAATTGTTGCTGCTAAAATGAAACAGTTGTCTAAAGCCGAAGCAGAAGGCTTTTATGCCGAACACAAAGAACGCGGTTTCTTTGGTGATTTAGTGGCATTTATGATTTCTGGCCCAGTTATTATTCAAGTATTAGAAGGCGAAGGCGCAGTATTAAAGCATCGTGATATTATGGGTGCAACTAACCCAAAAAATGCCGAAGCAGGTACTATTCGTGCTGACTTTGCTGCGTCTATTGACGAAAATGCTTGTCACGGTTCTGACTCTACAGACTCTGCTGCACGTGAAATTGCGTATTTCTTTAGTGCAATTGAAGTTGCTCCACGTACACGCTAATCCCGTATTACGTTAAGAGTTCACAAAGGGCGCAATATGCGCCCTTTGTTTTGTGTTAAAATACTTGCCCTCACGCCAGTAGTTCCACCAGTTGCGGTTGTTATTATGAATCCATCGTCTCAAAGCCCAGTTACACCTAAAGTTAATTTATTAGGTTTAACACGCACTCAAATGGAAGATTTTTTTGTCAGTATTGGCGAAAAGAAATTTCGGGCAGCCCAAGTCGTCAAATGGATTCATCAACTTGGCGTAGATAACTTTGAGGAAATGAGCAACGTCTCTAAAGCCTTACGCACTAAATTAGCCAATATTGCCGAAATTCGTCCCCCCGAAGTCATTTATAAAGAATTTTCTAATGACGGTACGCGTAAATGGGTGCTTAAAGTGGGCGAAAACACCATGGTCGAAACGGTGTTGATTCCTGCCGAAGGAGGCCGAAAAACCTTATGTGTGTCCTCACAAGTGGGTTGTGCCTTAGATTGCAGTTTTTGCTCTACAGGCAAACAAGGTTTTCAGCGTGACTTAACGATTGCCGAAATTATTGGTCAAGTGTGGGTCGCCAATCGTTCTTATTTTGAAGAAAATCAAGACTATGACAGCCGTGAACGTGCCTTAACCAATGTGGTGATGATGGGCATGGGTGAGCCATTACTTAATTTTGATGCAGTTGTTCCTGCAATGGAGCTTATGCTTGACGACTACGCCTATGGCTTATCTAAACGTCGTGTGACTTTATCGACCTCGGGCATTGTGCCAATGATAGATAAATTATCTTCGGTCATAGATGTGTCGTTAGCGGTCTCGTTACACGCCCCTAATGACGAATTGCGTAATGAATTAGTGCCTGTGAATAAAAAATATCCACTCAAAGAATTAATGGCCGCGTGTCAGCGTTATTTGATGACGTTTCAAGGTGAAACAGGTCGTCGTAAAATTACCATGGAATATGTCATGTTAGCTGGTGTAAATGACCAAGCTATTCATGCTAAACAGTTGATTCAATTGTTAAAAGATGTGCCAAGTAAAATCAATTTAATTCCGTTTAACCCTTTTCCTCAAGCCCCTTATGGTTGTACGCCGCGTAGTGAAATTTTAGCATTTCAACGTACCTTAACCGAAGCGGGTTATATTTGTACGATTCGTACCACACGTGGTGATGATATTGACGCAGCGTGTGGCCAATTAGTGGGTAAGGTGCAAGACCGTACCCGTCGTGCCGAGCGTTGGCAACAAAAGTTAAAAGCGGGTGAGATTGTCCGTAGCGTACAATAAATTTACTCTCTTTAAAAAAGCAGCTTATGAAACAGTCATTGTTAGTGTTAGGTATTTTAGGATTATTATCGGCTTGTTCGGTACAAGTATTTGAAGGTGAACGTAAAGTTGACCCCATCGCAGGCGCACGCGCACGAGTGGCGATTGCCGCAGAATATATTCAAAAAGGCCAACCCGAATTGGCCTTACAACATTTGCAACGTGCCTTAGAGCAAGACCCAAAATCTTTTGAGGCTCATAATGTGATGGGGGTATTGCTTGAGCAAGACGATAACTTTGAAAAAGCAGAACAAAGTTATCAAAAAGCACTCAGTCTTAATAGTGACTATCCTCAAGCGCGTAATAATTACGGCATACTGTTATTTAAATTAAAGCGTTATAAAGAGGCGATGGCACAATTTGAAGTGGCAGCTAATGACTTATCGTATGAGCGTCGTGAGGTGGCTTTAGATTATATGGGGCGTAGTGCCTTGATGTTTGGCCAAAAAGACAAAGCCTATGCTAGTTTTGAGCGTTTGTTAAAGTTGAGTCCACGTATGCCTGAGCCTGCTTTAATCTTGGCTCAATTAGCTTTTGATGATAAAAAGTATGATGATGCAGCGCGTTATTATCAAAAGTATTTGCGTAATTTAGCCAAAGAAAGACAAAGCGCGTCTGCTTTGTGGCTCGGTATTCGCTTAGCGCGTCTTAAAAAAGATATTGATACTATCGCCAGTTATGAATTGGTATTAAGAGAGTTTTATCCTCAAAGCCCTGAATACCAAGAGCATTTAAAAACACGACCATAAAAATAGGAGTGTGTGATGGAACAGTCCTCATCAGTGACCGCGTTGACACTGGGCGCAAAGCTAAAGCAAGCGCGAGAGCAACAAGGCTTGAGTATAGAGACCGTTGCATCATCACTTAAATTATTGCCGCGTATTATTGAAAGTTTAGAGTCTGACAACTATCAAACCTTGCCAGAAGTGGTGTTTATTAAGGGTTATGTGCGTTTATATGCCGACTTATTACGTATGCCTAGTCAAGATTTATGTGCCGACTTAGATGCCCAATATCCTGCGAATTCTTCTCTTAAAGCGCAGACTTTACTGCCTATAGATACCTTGCCTGAGCTAACGTCTTATCAGCTAAGTAGTTATCTTAAACTGCCGCATCGCACCGAAAACAGTGTCTCTAAATCATGGTTACTGTATGTGTTGGGCGTGGTGTTAGTAGCAGCGATGGCCATTGGGGTATGGCAAAGCAGGAGTTTAAGAAGTACACCAGCCGAAGTGCCTGCGGTAGCCAGCTCGTCTGCACAAGGGCAAAATGTGATTAGTTTGCCTAATGTCACCACGACACGTGCGGTAACGGATGTGTTGCAATTACAATTTAGTGAGCCAACCAAAGTTTATATTAAAGATGCCAACGGTACAGAGTTAGCCAATACCACTTCTAAAGCAGGCGATACGTTAACGGTACAAGGGGAGTCACCTTTTGCTATCGAGTTAAATCCTGCTCATGCCGTACAATTTACATTTAATGATAAAGCCATTGATTTAAAACCTTATATTGTCAATGATATAGTCAATTTTCGTTTGTCGAGGTAGACGTTTTATGCACATTTCGCCTATTAAACGCCGTGTAACGCGCAAAGTTCGGGTCGGTTCGATTTATGTGGGTGGCGATGCCCCGATTAGCGTACAAACCATGACTAATACCGATACCTGTGATGTAGCTGCAACGGTGGCACAAATTCAGCGTTGTGTGTTGGCAGGGGCAGATATTGTGCGTGTTTCTGTACCTTCTATGGAAGCTGCCGAAGCCTTCGGCTTAATTCGTCAACAAGTGCAAGTGCCATTGGTGGCTGATATTCATTTTGACCATCGTATTGCCTTAGCGGTGGCCGAAAGAGGCGCAGATTGTTTACGCATTAATCCGGGTAATATTGGCTCGGACGCTAAAGTGCGTGAAGTGGTGGCCTGTGCGCGTGATAAAGGCTTATCAATTCGCATTGGGGTGAATGCAGGTTCACTCGAAAAAGAGATTCAAAAAAAATATGGCGAACCGACAGGCCAAGCCTTGCTTGAGTCGGCGATGCGTCATATTGATATTTTAGACCGTTTAGATTTTCAAGAGTTTAAAGTTAGCGTTAAAGCCTCCAATGTGTTTTTAACCTTAGATGCGTATAGGTTGTTGTCGGCACAAATTGAGCAACCTTTGCATTTAGGCTTGACCGAAGCAGGGGTATTTAGGTCGGGTACAGTAAAATCGGCCATTGCTTTGGGTGGTTTATTATTAGATGGTATTGGTGACACGATTCGGATTTCGTTAGCTGCCGAACCCGAAGATGAAGTCAAAGTGGGTTTTGATGTTTTAAAAGCCTTGGCTATTCGTTCTAACGGCATTAATTTTATTGCTTGCCCGAGTTGCTCGCGTCAAGAGTTTGATGTGATTAGAGTGATGAATGCTTTAGAAGCACGTTTAGAAGATGTGCGTATTCCAATGGATGTCTCGGTGATTGGCTGCAAAGTAAATGGGCCGGGCGAAGCCAAAGAAGCGGATATTGGTGTGGTGGGCGCAAGCCCTAAAAGTTTGGTGTACCGTAATGGTGAAAAAAGCCACCTCATTCCTACCGATAANNAAAAGCAAGCAAAGATTATTATTAAGGCTTAGTCTTATCTTAGCTTAATCTCGTATGCCGCGATGCTGCATACGGGCTTGCAGATGGTGGTGGTATTGTACCCAATCAAATAAATACACGAGAGTGTTACTTGTTTACTCAAAAAGAATCGAATCATTCAAAACAAGGATACTTAGGTGGATAGCATTATTGCAATTTTTGCTTGGTTGAATAATGTACTTTTAAAAATGACTTGGTTGTCAGAAGGTGTACGCTGGCTAGTTGAAAATCTGTTTGGGTTATCTATAAATACTAAAATTGGTGGCAGTATCCACTTTTTTATTTATGATGTTTTAAAGATTTTTATTTTACTCTCAGTACTCATTTATTTGCTTTCCTACATTCAAAGTTATTTTCCACCCGAACGTACTCGACAAATTTTGGGGCGGATGCAAGGGCTAAAAGCCAATATCATGGGAGCTTTGCTCGGAACGCTTACGCCTTTTTGTTCTTGTTCTTCTATTCCCCTATTTATTGGTTTTACTCGTGCAGGTTTACCTGTTGGTGTAACTTTTTCTTTTTTAATTTCATCGCCATTAGTCGATTTGGCTTCAATTATTTTATTAGCAAGTATTTTTAATTGGACGATAGCGATGGTCTATGTACTGTTTGGATTGGTATTAGCCGTGCTAGGAGGCTCTCTTATTAGCTTCTTAAAAATGGAGAGATATGTTGCCGAATTTGTTACCCAAAATAGAGCTATCGATGGCAATGAAGATTTTACGATGTCCGCCAAAGAACGACGTGATTTTGCTCAAGAGCAAGTCACTGATATTTTCCAAAAGGTTTGGATTTATGTATTGATTGGTGTTGGCATCGGTGCAGCAATTCATAACTGGATTCCCGAGCAATGGATTACCGCTTTGCTTGGTAAAGAACATTGGTATTCGGTTTTGATTGCTACCCTTGTGGGTATCCCCATGTATGCCGATATATTTGGTACATTACCCATTGCTGAGGCATTAGTGCTAAAAGGTATTGGTTTAGGTACGGTATTGGCGTTTATGATGGCCGTTACCGCGCTATCATTGCCCTCGCTGATTTTGTTAAAACAGGTCGTTAAACTGCGCCTATTAAGTTTGTTTATCGCTATTATTTTTGTGGGTATTTTAATCATCGGTTATAGTTTAAATATGATTGGTGCTATGTTTTTATAAATTTTAGGAAGGCAAGTTATGCATATTAAAGTAGTCGGTACGGGATGCCGTAAATGTAAAGCATTATTGGCAGCAACAGAGGAGGCAGTAAAACAGACAGGTGTACAAGCCCAAATAGAATATATTACCGATGTCATAAAAATTGCCGAAACAGGCTTAATGAGTACTCCCGGGTTGATTATTGATAATAAAATTGTCTCAAGTGCTAAGGTTTTAGATGCTAAAGATGTAGNNTAAAAGCTAGCCAAAATTTAGTTTGTCCAGCGTTCATTTTGTCATCAAACGTCAATCTTTTTGTCATCTGTTTCATAAAAAATCAAGCACAACATTTTAGAACTTACGTGGTTATCGCTTATTTGCTCGCTAAATAAGCGTTTTTAACGATTTTTAGCTCACAAAACGCGCTAATTTCGGCGAAATGCGTAAGTCCTGAGCTATCATCGTCTATCTTTATAAGACTTATACGCTAAGCGTATGTGTTTTATGCCAAGACCTTGAGTCAAAAAAATAAACTTCTGAGGGAATAATAATGAATCGTCGTGAACTATTAAAAAAAGCAGGATTTTTAACCTCGTCAGTTGCCATGTTTGGTTTGGCAGGCTGTAACAGCAATGATGATGACCCAGTAAGTTTGCCATTTCTTAAAAGATATCGTTTTCCACAAGGCGTAATGGCCGCCGACCCTAAGCCAGACTCTATTATTTTGTGGACACGGGTTGTTGATCCCAATGATGATGATATTAAAGAAGTGCCATCAACTCGCGCTAATGTNNTATGACAATACCATGCGTCATAAGCTAACGGGACTCAATCCTGCAACAACCTATTATTATCGTTTTCGTGCCGAAGCAGGCGTAAGCAGAGTGGGGCGTTTTAAAACAGCCCCTGCGCTTAATGCCGATGTTGCTGCGCTAAATTTTGCGTTTATGGCGTGTCAAGATTGGAGTGTTAATCATTGGATTGGCTTGAGTGCATTGGTCACCCACAATTTAGATTTTGTGGTGCATCTAGGGGATTATATTTATGAGGCGGCAGGGGATAGTTATCAGTCCGAAAAAGTAGAAGGCTTACACACTAAAATTATCATGCCCAGTAACAGCCGTAAGCCAAATAATTCAGAAGCTCAAATTGCGGTAACTACCGAAGATTATCGTTATTTGTATAAAAAATACCGTAGTGATGAACGTTTGCAAGCCTTACACGCCCGTTTTGCACTGATTGCGATTTGGGATGACCATGAATTTTCGGATGANNCCTGCACAATTAACAGGTACAGATAGCACTTCTCAAACAACACGTCGTCGCTCGGCCAACAAAGCATGGTTTGAATTTATGCCTGCGGATATTCCTGCTTTAGACGAAACAGCATCCAATGATTTTAAAACCGTTAAAATTTATCGAGATTTACAGTTTGGCAAGCTAGCCCATTTTGTGATGACTGATGAGCGTTTATATCGTGCTGACCATATTGTGCCAGAAGCGGTAGATAATCCTGCTACGCCTAGTGTTGACCAGTTAGGTAGCATTGGTAGCCGTTATTTTGTGCCAGAANNGAAACACAGCGTAATTGGTGGAAAAATAAAATGGCGACCAGTTCGGCGACATGGAAGTTTTGGGGTAATGAAGTGTCGTTGTTACGCATGGCCTTAAACTTAAAAGCCTTACCTGCCATTGTTGCCCAAGGCGAAAGCAACCCTAGCTTAAAAGCACTGATTAATAGTTATATTGTAAATGCCGACCAATGGGATGGTTACAGTGCCGAACGTGCTAACTTAATGCAGTTTTTAGCCACTAATAACATTAAAAATGTGGTGGCGGTAACAGGTGATATTCATGCATTTTATGCAGGCGAAGTGCCTGTTGATTATGCTAATTATCAAACAGGCCAAGCAGTTATGGTCGATTTGGTAACCGCAGGCATTAGCTCATCAAGCTTTTGGAGTTATTTAGCGAGTGTAGTAGGAGATTTTGAAACCGAAGTCAAAGCTATTAAAGCGGCTCGTACCCTTGCGCCTACCTCATATATTAATAACTTAGAAAGTGGGGCTAACCCTTTTGCTGCTTTGCGTCCTTTGGTTTATACCTGCGCCAATATGTTGGTGTATCAAAATGTTAAATCACAGGTACTTGCTGTTGCGGATTTAAGTACGCCCGAAAAGCAACAAGCCGCTTATAGACAAGTGTTTGAGGTGTATTTAAGTAAAGAAGTGCCTGTTGCTCAAGGAGGCTATGCTATTCAAAACACCCTTAACGAAACTTTTGCTGGCAACATGGGTCAAACCATTCAAGCCTTGTCTCAACAGCTAGGCGTAAGTATTCCTAATCCTTATACGGGAACAGCTAATCCTCCTGTTGTGCAAAATCCGTGGATTAAATATGTAGAAACAGACACCCAAGGTTTTATTACCGTTAAAGTCACACCGACACAAGTCGAAGCTAGATTTCATCACATCGAAACCTTAGCAAAATCACCCACTGCCAATAGCGTGATTGCAAGTAATAAAACCAAAACTGCCATTATCAATAGTGGCATTAGTCAGGTGCAAATAAGTTAAAGCATCACACCAAGGTAGCGACATGCACCATATTGGAGCATGATTTTTATTTGTGTCCTTTTTTGGTGCAATTGCTGTGGTAACACCTATTAAAAGTGTTTTAGTAGGTGTTTTTGTGTTGGCACAAAAATTGCATTACTAAAACGGAACATCTTATTGATACACAGGGCTTAGGCATTGCACTGTCATTGACGTATTTTATGAGTATAAGACGCTTTAATAGGGTTGAAGTGCGAATAAATGAGCGGTAACTGCGTAAGTCACAAGAGACATACTTGAGACTGTCAAAGATTCTGCTAAACTGCCAAGGCTTTTTTAGTAGAATGGCGCAAGCTAGGTTTTGCCTTAGACGAGCCTTTGTGCTTGTTCAATAGAATGTATTTTTTGTTTAGAAACACTCAGAACTCAGGATTGACGCATTGCACTGTAATGAGTGCGTAAGTCCTAAACTGCTATCACCTTGCGACAAATGCGTAAGTTCTAAAAACTGTTATTTTGGGAGCTGATTACATGGCCAATAAAGCCTTAGACCTGATTAAAGAAAACGAAGCCAAGTGGGTCGATTTACGTTTTACTGACATTCGTGGTAAAGAACAACACGTTTCTTTTCCTGCATACACTGTTGATGAAAGCACTTTTGAACAAGGTAAAATGTTTGACGGCTCTTCCTTAGCGGGCTGGAAAGGCATTGAAGCCTCTGACATGATCTTGATGCCAGATGCAGAATCTGCTTTTATGGATCCGTTCTTTGATGAACCAACCGTTGTTATTTCTTGTGACATCATCGAACCAACAACGATGCAAGGTTATGAGCG
>DDBM01000083.1 GCA_002333125.1 Moraxellaceae bacterium UBA2032
GATTTTAACCACCACTTCACGACCATCTATTAGGGCGGCAGTATGCACTTGGGCAATCGAGGCGGCGGCTAATGGATTTTCGTCAAAACGACTAAACACGCTATCAATTGGGGCTTGTAGTTCTTGCGCTATAATTTTTAGGGCAATATCGTTGCCAAATGGCGGTACTTGGTCTTGTAATTTACTGAGTTCGGTAATGATATTTGGCGGTAATAAATCGGCACGCGTCGATAATAATTGACCCAATTTAATAAACAATACGCCTAAATCTTGCAAGGCTAAACGTAAACGCTCACCGTCATCATAGGTGCTTAAAACAGGGTTTGACCACCATGCAGGATGTAATCTAAATAATAATAACGCCACTTTTATAGAGAGTGGAATTGGGAGGTCACGCCCAATTAAGGTGTCTAAACGATATGCCGCACAAATACGCCAAATGTCTAATAAACGGGGCAGATGTTGTAGCATCCTAAAGTCCTTCGCGATTCTGCTCGCTTTCATTGGTGGGGGATGAACACTTTGCTGTTAATAACGAAATACGCGCTTCTAGGCGTTCGATGTCGCTGCGTAATTCTTGAACTTCTTCAATATAGTCATCTACTTGCCATTGCTTGGGCAAGATTTGAGCGTCTTCACGCAAAAACTGGCTGCTGTTATTTAAAAATGCGTTGGCGGCTTGTTTAGCAAAATCAAATAAACTTCTAACGCCTTGGCCAATTTGGCTTGCGCTAATATCACCTATGAGCTGACTTAAACCATATTCCCAATCTATATCAATTTGATGGGCAATTTTTTGGAGTTCATGCAAAAAAAACACATCACCTTCAATTTGTAGCCCACTTTGACTAATAACTTGTTCTTTATTAAGGGCTTGTTTAATAAGGTCAAAACTACTGGCGGTCACGGTGGCGGTAGCCTCGTGGCTTAAATGGTCTTCGGCAGGGGTTAAACGCACTTTGCCGTCATCTAAAAACACCAAAATACTGATATGAGGAAACTGCACATTGACCAAAATGCTTTTATTGAGTTGCTGATTAAGCTGTAAGCGTGTTGCAGGGTCTAAATCTAAGGCTTTATTAAGCATGTCTTCAAACGCAGCTAAGGCTAATACGGTGGGTAACAACATGTTATTTATAACCCCGATGTAAAGCGACAATACCACCTGTTAAATTATGATAATCGCACTCAATAAAGCCTGCATTTTGCATCATTTCTTTAAGGGTGTTTTGGTCGGGGTGCATCCTAATTGATTCGGCTAAATAACGATAACTTTCGGCATCTTGGGTAATNNAGCGGCTCAAAAATGGGCTTAGAAAACTCTAATACTAATAAGCGGCCATTGGGCTTTAAGACGCGATACATGGAGCGTAACGCAGCATCTTTATCGGTGACATTACGCAAGCCAAAAGCAATGGTAATAATGTCAAAGGTGTTATCGGCAAAGGGTAGGCATTCAGCGTTAGCTTGCACATACTCTACGCCTGTATAACCGCCATCAATTAATTTGTCGCGGCCTACTTTAAGCATTGAGTCGTTAATGTCGGCTAATACGACACGGCCATTTGCGCCAACTTCACGCGCAAATACACGGGCTAAATCACCTGTTCCGCCTGCAATATCAAGCACTTGCTGACCACGACGCACACCCGATAGGGTAATAGTAAAACGCTTCCATAAACGATGAATGCCCATCGACATTAAATCGTTCATTAAGTCATATTTGGCGGCAACCGAGTGAAAAACTTCGGCTACTTTTTGCACTTTTTCTTCGGTTTTGACGGTTTTATAACCAAAATGGGTTGTGCTTTGGTCTTGAGGTTTAGACATAACAGTATGAGTAGATGGCTGAGATAAGATNNTTCGACTCCGCTCAGGGAGCATCTGCATGGTGGCTGAGCGGAGTCGAAGTCAATATGGTTAAGCTTGATAAGGATTAGGCTCATTGTTATAGAGTTTGTTCATGATTTCTTCTTCTTTACTAATGAACATATCTAAAAACTCCTGTGCCGACCCCATCGGACGCATGGCAGCAAAGCCTCTATCTAAAAAGTCATATAACGCACCTAAACCTGCCATATGTAAAGGTTTGCTGGCAATTTTAAAGGTGGCGTAAATAATACGATTACGCACATATTTATCGAGTCCCATACCCAACTCACGCGCTAACACCATTTGTTGCTCACGTAATTCGCGATTACCTGTATGGCGGTAGGCTTCGGCCATATTTTCTTCGGTTAGGCTGTCGGCTTTTAAGTGTTCAAAAATATAACCTGCCACTTGCTCGTCAAGCTCACCAGTAATGGCATTTAACTCAAGGGCAACCGCAGCGGCGCGCATGACTGAATCGGGTAATAAACGGGTTGTAGTAGGTAAAGCACGTTCAATTTCGTTGGCTAAAGAAGTTAAGTCTAAACCACCGTACATATCGGTTAAAAAGAAATTAGTCACGGCCTGATAACGGTCATCTACTAATAAATGACCATGAGTACGTGTTAAACGCTCGACTTGCCATTTTTGTACCGCATTAAACCACTCTCTAAACTGTGAGTCACTATGACATCGCCAAGCACGATAGCGCGCTAAATCGTAACGCAAAATGCCTTCGGTAGTGGTGATGGTTTCGCGGCTCATAATCAGACCTTTGGGTAAATTAGCAGAGGAGTTATCAAGGGTGTGTACGGTGGTCATTACTTAATTCTTAAGCGAGGCATCACCCAATGATAGGTGATGCAGTCTCATATTAAGCAAAATAATTGCGTACACGGTCTTCAATAATAGACATAGGGGCTACAAAAGGTTTGTCGGTAATTACGATTTCGATATCTTTGCCATTTACAATGCTGTATTTGCCTTTAACTTTACCTACGGGCGTTACGCCTGCAAATTCACCTTGTTCGGTATCACCCGTAAAAGTACCACCTTTACTGACGATAGTTTGTTTTACGCGGTCTAAAGTTTCTTTTAAGCTATCATTAGGAGTGACGACAATACGCGACATAATTAAAGTCCTGCAGCAAATTTATTAATTTTATATCGGGACTCACGCATCGCATTGCGATAACAGCGTAAGTCTTAAGGTGCCGCATTTTAGCAAAAAATAGCCATTTTGGGGTAAAAAATCGATAAACAAAACACACGCTCTGTTGTCAAAGCGTGTGCGTGTGCCATATTACAAAATAAAACGGCTCAAATCTTCATCTTTTACTAGAGTGCCTAAGTGTTTATTTACATCTTCGGAGGTTAAAATTAACACATCACCTTGACGCTCTAAGCCTAAATCACCTGCATTATAAGAAATATCTTCTAATAAACGCTCTAATACGGTGTGTAAACGACGTGCGCCAATGTTTTCGGTGCGTTCGTTGACCTCAAAAGCGACTTCGGCTAAACGATGAATACAGTCTGGACTAAATTCTAGGCGTAAACCTTCGGTATTTAATAAGGCTTTGTATTGTTCGGTCAGCGAAAAGTGCGGCTCAGTTAAAATGCGTTCAAAGTCAGACGGGGTGAGGGCGTTAAGCTCAACACGAATCGGTAAGCGACCTTGTAACTCAGGAATTAAGTCCGAAGGTTTGACTAAATGAAACGCACCTGAGGCGATAAATAAAATATGGTCAGTTTTGACCATGCCATATTTGGTGTTGACACTACAGCCTTCAATTAACGGTAATAAGTCACGTTGTACTCCCTCGCGTGACACATCACCGCCACTGTGTGATTCACCACGACGGCATACTTTGTCTATTTCATCCAAAAATACAATGCCGTTTTGTTCAACCGACTCTAAGGCTTTAGATTTAATGTCTTCTTCGTTGACTAATTTGCTGGCTTCTTCGTCTTTAAGACGTTGACGTGCATCTTTAATGTTAATGCGTTTGCTGGTTTTGCGGTCTTTGTTAAGGTTGCTAAACATGCCTTGTAATTGGCTGGCCATGTCTTCCATACCCGGTGGAGCCATAATATCCACCCCAATCGGGGCTTGGCTTAACTCAATTTCAATTTCACGGTCGTCCAGTTCGCCTGCTTGTAGTTTGCGTCTAAACAATTGGCGCGTGGTAGAGTCAGATTTATCATGCGTGGCTGCGTCCTTGTCCCACTCGTTTTCGACGGTACGTGCAGGACGTAACAGAGCATCTAAAATACGTTCTTCGGCGGCTTCTGCGGCACGATAGTCAGTTTGTTCCATCGCTTTAGTGCGTTCGTTTTTAATGGATACTTCCATCAAATCACGAATAATGGTTTCTACATCACGCCCAACATACCCAACTTCAGTAAATTTGGTTGCTTCAACTTTTAAAAATGGCGCATTGGCTAGTTTGGCTAATCGGCGTGCAATTTCTGTTTTGCCTACACCTGTTGGGCCAATCATTAAAATATTTTTTGGAGAGATTTCGAGGCGTTGTGCGTCAGACAACTGCATACGTCGCCAGCGACTACGCAAGGCAAGGGCAACGGCACGTTTAGCGGCATCTTGGCCAACAATGTGGCGGTCTAATTCGTGNNTCGGTGTTGTCGCTTAATGCACGTGCGGCGGCTAGGGCATAATTACCGCCCGAGCCAATGGCTAATACGCCATGTTCGGGCTCTAACACATCGCCTGTGCCTGTAATAATAAAGGAGGCGGTTTTGTCGGCCACAATTAACATCGCTTCTAAGCGGCGTAGGGTGCGGTCGGTACGCCAGTCTTTGGCTAACTCCACCGCCGAGCGAATTAAATTACCACCATGTTTTTCGAGTTTGGCTTCAAAATGGTCAAAGAGGGTAAAGGCATCGGCTGTGCCACCTGCAAAACCTGCTAATACTTGATTGTGATATAAGCGGCGAACTTTACGTGCAGTGCCTTTGATGACGGTGTTACCTAAAGAGACTTGGCCATCTCCTCCTAACGCGACACTATTATGACGGCGTACACAAACGATGGTGGTCATAGCGAATCCTAGCAAAATAATAAATAATCGTGTTGTAAAGATAGGGGCTATTGCCAAGATTTCAATGCGTAAGCAAAATGATTAGCAGGCTTTGTGTTGGTTTTGTGGTCAGTTTGGCGGATATATTTTAGGAGTATGTAATAAATGACAGTGATTAAACGTTTACAGGTGGCGACTCGTTATAGTGAAGCCGCTATTTTTAAGGGTGTGGTGTATTTGGCAGGGCAAGTGCCAAACGATGCGACACAAGATATTCAAGGCCAAACGGCACAAGTGTTGGCGATGATTGATGATTTATTGGCGCAGTCGGGCAGTAGCAAAAATCATTTATTAAGTGTGACTATTTATTTGCAAGATATGAACGATTATGCAGGCATGAATACGGTGTGGGATGCGTGGCTTAATCAGGGCTTTGCGCCGCCGCGTGCTTGTGTGCAAGCGGCTTTGGCACATCCTGATTGGAAGGTGGAAATGGTGGTGGTGG
>DDBM01000133.1 GCA_002333125.1 Moraxellaceae bacterium UBA2032
CGGCGATGGGCTTGATGAAAGCGGCCAAGCTCTGTCCTGAAGCCATTATGTTGCCTGTCGATTTTGACGAATATCGTCGTTTTTCTTCTTTATTTAAAGCGCAAATTTTAACGATAGCACCTTTGATGGAAAATCGCGGTATTGATGAAGTTTATATAGATTTAACGGAAGTGTCTGGTGGGCAAGAACAAGGTGGTTTGTTAGTGGCACAGGCTATTCAAACTGAGATTTTTACTGCCACGGGTTTGACCTGCTCAATTGGTGTTGCGCCTAACAAATTACTGGCAAAAATGGCCAGCGAATTTAATAAGCCGAACGGTATTTCTATTGTTTATCAGTCTGATTTAGAAACAATGATTTGGCCGTTNNTTTATAGTATTGCCGATTTAGCAGCACGAGATTTGGCTTGGTTGGTGGCTAATTTTGGTCATAGCTATGGTGCATGGTTGTTTCATGCGGCGCGTGGCCAAGATGAACGACCATTAGTGACGACGAGTGAACCTGTATCCTTAAGTCGAGAAACAACTTTTGGTCGAGACTTACACGCAGTGCAAGATAAAGCGGAATTGGGAGCGATTTTTACCCGTTTATGTGAGCAAGTCGCGGCCGATTTGCAACGTAAAGGCTATGTCGGTAGAACGATTGGTATCAAGATTAAATATGATAATTTTCGCTCAGTCACCCGTGATTATACGGCAGACGAATATACAGCGGATGCAAAAACAATACGGCAATGGGCAGGGCAATGCTTAAAGCGTGTGCCTTTAGATCGGCGCATACGCTTATTAGGTGTGAGAGTGGGCACGCTAGAAAAGGTGAATGCTCTAGCTAACGGTGTTGAACAAGTTCAAAAAAATAAATTACAAAAGCCAGCGCAGGCGATGAATTTGTTGTTGTTTGAGGATTTATAGTTGGAAATATGGAGGTAGGTCTATAGCTAGACAATAACAATATGGATAGGTTTCTTTTTTGAGCCGTTCAATTATGCATAAATAAAGCACAATTTTTTAGGAGTTATACATATTGAATAAGACATGGATGCTGAGTATTTTTACGGGTGATTTTTCCAGCCTCGCCTGCGTTATTGTTTGCTATTTCTTCATTAAATAAAGTTATTACTGCCAGTATGTTGACGATGAATTCATGTTAAAAAGAGCCATAGCTCAACTTAACAACAAGAATACTCGCCATGACTTACACTCCTCTTGAAAGAAATCAATTAATTGCCAATACCGCCCTCGTTGTTGCTGCGGCTGGTTTTGCTGTTCAACCAACGTTAGTCGCAAATTTTCCTGCGTATATTTCGTGGATGCCACACGTCAAAATGGCGTTTGAAGCGGCGTTAATCGGGGGTTTGGCCGACTGGTTTGCGGTAACAGCGATTTTCCGTCGGCCATTCAATTTGCCGATTCCTCATACCGCGATTATTCCCAACAACCAAGAACGTATTGCCACGACCATAGGCGTGTTTGTTCAATCCAATTTTTTAACCGAAGAAGCGATTCGTCGGAGTGCCAGCCAACACAATATATGTGGCAGCGTCGCGCAATGGCTGGAAAAAGAACAAAATTCCAGTAAATTAGCTCATGAAATAGGCGTTATTGCGCCGCGAATTTTGCAGTTTTTTCGTCATAATGCAGTAGAAAGTTTTGTTCAGCGTAATGTAGTGGAATGGGTAAGAACCTGTGATACCAATAGTATGACTGCCCAAATGCTACAAGCAGTGTTTAATAACGGCAATCATCAACAAGCATTTCAATTTGCGTTGGAGCAGGCAGATGATTGGTTGCGTCGTCATCCCGATCAAGCGCGTGAATTACTCGCCCCTGTTATTGATGCTTTAATAGGCCCGATTCTCACTAAAATTCGTTCGTCGATTAGTAATGAGGCACAAGGTGTGGTGTCGTTAATTGTCGGCGGTATTGCTACTTTTGCTAAACCTGAAACACGGAAAGCGGCCGACCAATTACGTGCCAATTTAGGCGCGGCATTGAATGTTGAGCAAAAAATTATTGATGGCCTCATTAACTTAACCCATGAAATTCGTAACGATGCCAATCATCCCTTTAGACAGAGATTAGATGAAATAGCGAAATATTATATTGGTGTGTTAAGTGTGGATTCGCCTGAGTCGCGGCGCATGAATGCCTTTAAAGATAAGATGGTTAATAGTCCTGATGTCGTGCAATTTTTTGGCAGCATGGTGATAAGTATTCGTGAGGCTATTCAAAAAGATTTAAATTCGTCCAAACCTGCCATTTTGCTGTCTATTCGTGATGCATTAATGATGTTAGGGCGTAATTTGGCTCAAGATAGCCAGTTTCAGAAAGACTTAAATCAAGGCATTACCGATGCTGCCTGTTTTATTACTACCGCTTATTCTGATGCCATTATTGAGATTATCAGCCACCAAGTGAGAAGTTGGGATTCGGAAAAAATGGTACGTGAAATAGAACGAGCCATTGGCGGTGACTTACAAATGATTCGGCTAAATGGCACATTGGTGGGTGCGTTGGTCGGTTTGATATTGAGTTTTATGGGTTGATAAATCCCCTCTAACTCCCCTTTAGTAAAGGGGAGAACGGTTCAACGTATGCGGTAAGCCTCCCTTTGCCAAGGGAGGTTTGGAGGGATTTATTGATTATTTCTATAGTTTGACA
>DDBM01000261.1:0-323 GCA_002333125.1 Moraxellaceae bacterium UBA2032
CTGCCAGTTATCGGCGGCGCGGTCGTTAATGCCTTCTATTCTTACTGGCCTTAGTGCGCGGTATTGTTCGCTGTTGTCTTCATACCATCGTTTTAACTTTTGACGAATAACGGCAAATTCTGATTCGTCGGTTAAGTGAATGTTTTCTACTGTCTCATTGACTAACTTACGGCGTAACTCAATGACAATAGAACGGTCGGTGAGTGTGTGGGCTATTTTGCCTATGCCGCATAACACTTTAGCGCACCATGTCATAAACTTTTTCGGTTCGTGACTATCGCCTACGGTACGAATAACAAACGCGGTCTTACGATAATGCCCTG
>DDBM01000261.1:394-4273 GCA_002333125.1 Moraxellaceae bacterium UBA2032
GTTGGTCATGTTCTGCAATAAAACCGCGCCATTGACGCTATACGGCCATGCTGTCACGTCTTCAAAAATGGCACTTGTGCCCGCGTTTGTATCATCTTGGCTTTGGCCTTCTCTACGTTTGGCGGCTACCAATTTATCTAAAACAGTGGCGCGAATGTTTAGCTTTTTAGCTTCTTCTACCCGTAATCTTTCATAATCAATTGCGGATAGTTTGGCTAATCTTTCTATGGCTGAGTCTTCGCTTTCTTGACCATAAACACCCTGCAAACCGTTGTCTATTGCGTCGTTAATCATCTGTTTTACCGCCTCTAAACCCTGTGCTTGGTGCAAGTCGTTACAGTCTTTGACTCCAACAGGTAACGCCACTAAACCATCAACGGCCTTTGCTGCTTCATGGGCTGCACGTTGACCACCTCCATCAGTATCGTTATCACCACACACCACAATTTTTATCTGTGGGTATTTACGCTTAACGGCTAAGGNNGGGCGAATTTATTCTTATCATCAGGTACACCATCAAACACCTGTAACGCGACTTGCTCACCGTCTAAGGTTTCTAAAATGGCAACGGTCAACACACCATCAAAACCATAACAAACCGTCACGGGTTGCTTGGTCGGTTCGTGTGGGTCAACAGGTAAGGTGAATCGTTGAATGTCGGCGGCATCAATAGTTAAAAGCGTGTGCGATTGAATACCTTTAGCCACACAGTAAGGCGGTTCAAACATTGGCTTAGTCGTTAGCCTAAGAATGTTAGCCAGTAAGGGAATAAAGGCTTGTGCGTGTGCTATTTCAGCTTTGGCTGCTTGCTCAAGTAATGCCTTGTGCGCTTTGTCGGCATCGGCAATCTTCTTTTTACGGGCGGCTAGTTCGTCTTGTGTGTCGCCTTTGGTGTCAATCCATGCGCCTAATTCTTTGGCCGCCTCTACAAAGTTTAAGCCAGTCCTGAGTTGCTCAAAGTCCAATATGTCGCCACCTTTAGCACCACAACCTAAACAATTAAATAAGCCTGTTGTCATGTTGATGCTAAGGCTTGGGCTTTTGTCATGGTGAAAGCAACAAGGCACTAATACCTGTGTTTTACTGCCTTTAAGGGTGAATAACTGGCCATAGTAAACACTTGGGCTAATTAATAACGTGCGGTCAAACATGGCTCACCTCGCCATGAGAAAGGCCAATATCAGCACCTAATGCGGCGGTGGTAGTACCACACTGTTTAGCGGTTTGTACTGGATGTTGACGGGCTTTAATACCTTGTTGACGCGACAAAAAGCGGTTTAGTTCCCGTTGTTTGTCAATTTGCTGCATCGTTAATGCACCATCAAGAATTTTAGCTGTTGCGTGTTGGTAGGCTCTCATTTTGCACCGCCATTTTTTTTAGCGGCGTGATCTGCTTCGTTCATGTGTTGTAGTGCGGCCTGTGCCATGCCTATTTGTGTTTGAATTGACCAAAGCAAATTACAGATAATTTCCTGTGAGAGGCTAAAGCCTTGTTTTAAATCTTGGCCATCGGCTGACAGGGCAATAACGGAGGCCTGTGCTTGAGATAGCAAAGACGTGACAGCGTCAAACGCACTGCTACCATCGGCTTGTGGATGAGGGATAAAGAACGTATCAGGTGATACGAATGTCTGATTAAAAGACGGATTAACGGCGTTTGGATTTTGAGTGTTCATAGACTTAAACCTTTCTGAAGGGTATATATGTTTTGATTACTTGCCCTAAATATAGGGCGGCAGGGAGGTTCAGAACCGTTAAGTCAACGGCACACAGTATTCGCCTAATAAAAGGCTTATTTCCGCGTCCTCCCCACCATAAAGCGATAAAAACTATGGCAAGGCGCAATTCACCCGTAAAAGGCAAACTGATAAAAGGCAGGCACAAAAAAACATCGGCTATCGTGCGATGCTGTACGGACTTAAAGAGGTTCTGAAGCTCTTGGCGGTCATTATTGCCAGTCTTAGCGGTAGCCGTCAATACATATTCTTGATCGGCATAACTTGGGCTTGTGCTACAGGTTGCCATTAAAGAAGCAAGCAAGGCTGTACAAACTTTTTGAGTCTGAAGTTTTGTGAGATTGTTCATCACGCGGCTGTCTCCTGAACTGGAGGCGTTGACCATTCAGGTGTGCCTAGTGAATATTTGGCGACTCGCTTACGCACGCAACCACGAAAATTGACTTCTTCTTGAATGGTGGTTATCACATTAAAGCCTTTTGCTCGCAGATCATGAATACGCGCTGCGGTTTCTGGAATGGCATAATCAGCTGTTAATGTGAGAGACAACAATGCACCATGCTGACGTAACAAAGACAGCACTTGTAAGCATTGGCCTGTGATAATGGGGGGAGTGAGATTATTCATGCTGCAATCCTCACTGTATGAGCCATACGCCAGTCATCCGCAAAAACTTGTAGAACCACCTTACGTTGGTCATAGTCCATCTCTCGGCCAACTAGAACGGCATTGCGTTCTTCAAGTCGTGCCAATAAATCAAGCTTCTCTTGAGGAAGTGCTTCACGGTCTAGCTTGCAAAATTCACCCGTTAACGCCCAATTGACTAACCTTGCCTCATTACTAAAGTGATAAGGGCATGGGGTCTTGCCTTTGGCCTCCAGATTCATTTTGATGATTGCAGTCATCACTTTGAAGGAACTGGCGGCTTCATGGCGCATACGCTGCCAATCGTGGTGTGGGTGGTTGCCTGTTAAAAGCAGACGTATTTGACGGTCGCACCAAATAGAAAAGCGCATATCTAGCCAACGGGCAAAAGCTACTGATAAATCGGGGTGCAACCATGTACCCCCATTATTTCCGCGCTTAGTTTTAATAAAATGTGCTAATTCTGCTTTGCTCAAATCCCCGTAAAGTCGGGTATTTGAATTGTCGATTAAGGCGAGGATATAGTCCTTTGTTTCTTGGTTTGACAGCCAATGGTCGATACGCTTACCAAAACGCTCGGCTATCTCTGTTGCATTAAACCAGCCATCGCCCGTAAAAGTAACAGCGACACCGTTGTAGTCAGCATTGACCACTAATTGCTTACTCATGGTCTTGCTCCTACTGCTTGCGGTGAATTAAAGACGAATCAGTCATCACACCATCAAGGGGTAATCCTAATTCTTGACGTACCGACAACATCACTTGTAGGTCTTGTTCGGCTTGCTCGATGCTGACACCAAACTTTTCAGCAATAGAATTTAGGCTAAACATTGGCGAACCATCTTCTAAATATCCCGTTGCTTTGGGTAGCAAGTCCATCTCATCCCCCATTTTGGTAATGTCATCTTTGAACCAATCGGGTACTAAGTGCATCGCCACCATTAAAGAGCGTTTAGCTTCGGGGTGGTCTTCGCCTAGACGTTTGGCGATGTCGATATGGCGGTGCATGGCTGCGGAAAATGCAGGAGGTAATGATTTTTTAGGTTGTAGAGACATGATTAAGCCACCTCCCCTGTATGGTTACGGGTTTGGGCTTCAAGCCATGCTTTGAGGTCGGATACTCTGTATCGAATACAACGATTCACTTTAACGTAACGGGGGCTTTTGCCCGTGCTACGCCAGTTTTGCAGGGTCAAATAATTAACGCCAAGAATGTCGGCTGCTTGTTTGTTATCAACAAGGGTTAAGTCATCGCCACGAATGGGAGTAACTTTATCAGTGGTAGGCATAACAGATTGTCCTTTAGAACTTTTTAAGGACTCTAAAGATATACCGTTATTTGTGGTGATTTTGGCAGGGTTACAGGTTTGCATGAGTTAGCCTCAGTGAGTTGAGGCTTCATTAAAACGCAAGGGGTGTGGGTGGTTTCTAGGTGTGGTTTAGGTATGGTCTGTGTGGTTTTTCACCGCATATAATAATTATTCTTTATCTATCGGCT
>DDBM01000140.1:0-152 GCA_002333125.1 Moraxellaceae bacterium UBA2032
AACTCTTCACGAGTGTAATAAGGCGTATCACCAAACTCGGTAATATTAGCCAACACAGGCACATTGACGGCATCACACACTTTACGATACATAGTAATGTCAGTCATTGCTTCGGCAAAAATAGCATCTGCACCTGCCTCGACATAAGCACT
>DDBM01000140.1:193-11355 GCA_002333125.1 Moraxellaceae bacterium UBA2032
TACGACCAATGTTAAACACGCCGCCCCAACCTGTATCAATATCCACCAGTAACGGCGTATCAACAGCAGCCGTAATACGACGCACATCAATCAACACATCTTCCAACGACGTAATACCCAAATCAGGCAAACCATAGGAATAATTTGCTACACCTGCTCCCGACAAATAAATAGCACGATAACCGACTTGTTTGGCCATCATCGCTGCATAAGCATTGACTGTCCCCATCACTTGTAACGGACTTTCTTCACGTAACGCTTGACGAAAGCGCGCACCTGCACTGTTTATACTCATCGCTAATTCACCTTGTTGTGGTAATGGGTTTCGATATTTTTACGCGCCGAACTAATATGCCTACGCATAAGAAATTCGGCTAATNNGCACCCGATGATATAACTCACCACATAACATTTGCATTAACACATCATTACGGCTCGCTTTGACGATACGATAATGAAAATCAAAATCGCCTTCTTCTTGATAATAGCCTTTGCCTGATTGCAATTCGGTTTGTTGTTGATGCTGTTGTAATAGTTGTTTTAAACCTTGTACTTCTTCATCTGTTGCATTTTGAGCTGCTAAACGTGCTGCCATGCCTTCAAGCACTTCGCGCACTTGATACATTTGCAATACATCGTCAATCGTTAATGCAACGACACGCACCCCCACATGAGGAATACGGGTAAGTAATTTACGCGCCTCTAAACGTCGTAAGGCCTCACGTAGAGGGCCTCTGGATACCCCATAACGCGCAGTCAACTCAACCTCAGACATTTTTACGCCTGACTTTAACTCGCCTTTAACGATTGCATCTTGAATTTGACCAAAGACTCTATCTGCTAAGGTTAAATTCACTTCATCTACTATACTTTCAAGATTCGACATAGGTAAAAAACCATAATTGTCTACAATAAACTCACAACTCACTACATATTAAGCAAAAAACAAAATTAGTCAAATCAAAAAGATTACTTTGTCGACAACTTTTATAAACTCATGCCCTTCTTAGCGTTTAGTAGATTTTTTAAATTTACACTAAAATCTTTTTTAAGATATTTGTTGAGCGGTTCTCTCTTGTGTATCTGCTTGTTTAATGAAATTATAAGCGGCACGATTGTGCAGGTGACTATTCTCGTACTCTCACCTCAACGTCAACCACAAAAACACTAGATGACATTTAACACTCATGGACATGATTGACGTAGCCACCAATGACTTAGAAGCACTTGCTTGGCAAATATCTCCTTTATTTGTAGTCCTTAGTTTAGTACTTGGCGGCTTTAGCTTTTATGTAATGCCACATATTGCTGCCAAATTGGAGGGACTTGCTACCTCTCACCCTAAGCAATATTTTGTTTGGTGTGGTGGTGCGGGCTTGCTGGTTGCGTTTAATATTTGGGTTGTTAACCTATTACTTTTATTGGGGATCAAACTCATTCCCTTTAATTTTAGTTATTTTTTAATCATTCCGTTTTTTATTCTTTTTATTAGTTATTTTATTTGTTTTTACTTTTCGAACCTTCAAAAAAACGTCATTTTGTATCATGTACTATGGATACTGCTTAACAGTGTGAGCTTTTTATTTGTTAATTTTAGTATGATTTTATCTGCGGTAGAGTCTCAATACTTTGAGGTAAATTACTACAAAATATTGCTTACTGTCGTGATGACTTTAGGGATTGGTTTTTTAGTATTAGCTCTCATCAACACCAAAGACAATCATGTAAGCCATTTTAGAAACAGTGCTTATGCCCTTAGCATTTCTATACTGACGGTTATTTCATACCGCATCAATTTAAGTAGCATTGATTTTTTTAACTATCCACCATTACTTAGTAATCAACAAATTTTTGAAAAAATCGCCTTAGCGATTATAAGTAGTGTATTTGCAACATTAATGAGTTTATTATTTTTAGGTTTACTATTTGCCTACTACAAAATAAAAACACAAGCTCAAGAACTCAAAAAACTACGCGATGTTACCCACAAACTCAGTGGCGACCACTCCTCTTTAGAACAACTCGCACATTATGATAGTTTAACGGGCTTATTTAACCGTCACGCTTTTATGGATGCGTTTACAGCGCGTTTAAATGAATCTAAACAAGGAGCTAATAAACTTGCGGTTATGTTTATTGATTTAGACAACTTTAAACTCATTAATGACTCATTAGGACACTCCGCAGGCGATGAACTATTACGCATTGTCTCAAGACGTTTACGCAGCGTATTGCGTGGCCACGATTTAATTGGACGTATTGGGGGTGATGAATTTTGCCTAATTACTCCTATTACTAGTCTTCCCGAAGCTAAAGTTATTGCCAATCGTGTTTTACATAAAATGCAAGAACCAATTACCATTAGTGGCCAAGTGGCTAACACCACAATTAGTATTGGTATTAGTTTGTTTCCGTATGATGGTGACAGCCAAGATATACTCATTAAAAATGCAGATAATGCCCTGTACCAATCTAAAGGCAGTGGTAGAAATACCATTAGTTTTTATAGTGATTATTTACAACATAAATCTCATCGTGAATTAAGACTACAAAAAGATTTACACATTGCTATTACTCAATCACAACTATTTATTCAATATCAGCCAGTGGTACGTTTAAGCGATAAAAAAATTATTAGTTTAGAAGCCTTAGTACGGTGGCAACATCCAGAAAAAGGCATATTAACCCCCGAAAGCTTTATTAATATTGCTGAGTTTAATGGATTTGTAGAGTTGGTTGATAAATGGGTAATCAAGAAAATTTGCAAAGACATTAAATTGCTTCATCAAAACAACACCCCTTTATTAGTGACGATGAACTGCTCTGCATTAAATATGAGTAACGATCACTTTATTACTGATACGCTAGAAATTTTAGAAAATGAAAATATTGACCCACAATGGTTTTGTTTTGAGTTATCCGAAAATATTTTGTACGAATACCGCCATAAAGCACCCATTTTTTTATCTAAGCTTAATCTCTCTGGATTAAAACTGATTGTAGATGATTTTGGCTCGGGTGCATCGTCTTTAATGTGGCTTAAAACATTACCTATTACCGAAATCAAGCTCGATAGATGCTTATTACTTGACCCTCACAACCCCGAAGAAACCGTGATTATTTCGGCACTTATTGCCATGTCACACCAACTTGATTGGAAGGTTACCGCCAAAGGTGTAGAAATGCTCGAACAGACTGAATTACTCATCAAAGAACAATGTGATTATGTACAAGGTTATGCTTTTGGTAAGCCTGCACGTTTAGAGGATATACTGCCTTTATTAGCCTAATAGCTGCCAAGATTTTATGATGAGGCTTAGTCCCACAATCATAGTCAGCACCTCAAAACTACGCTTTACCAAGCGGTTGCCCTGTAATAATGCCCAATGCGCTCCTAAATAGCCGCCCAACAAAGAGCCTATCAGTAACGGTGGCAACCAAGCCCATGCCACCACACTTTGTTGTGCCAAAAACAACGCCCCTAAACCATTCCAAAACAAACCCACTAAAATTAGCGTGTAAGACACCGCACGCGTAAAATCTAAGCCAAACCATCTTACTAGCCAAATGGTCACAAATAAGCCCGTTCCAGAGGTTAAAGAGCCATTTAACACACCAATAAGAAACAAACCCACACCACCAATAAATAACCCGTGTGTGTCTCGATGAATACGCTGTGGATTTAAACCTAAACTAGACTTAAAAACCGAATACAAACCCAGACCCAGCGTTAATATCCCTAAGGCAAAGCTGGCCCATATTTCAGGGATGGCAACAATAACTTGAGTACCTAACCACACTCCAGGTAAACCTGTTAGCAAAATATATAACGAAAACCGTAAATTAAACTGCCCTGTTTGCCAATGACGCATGGTTGCACCTACACCTAAGGCCACACTGGCAGTTTTATGTGTTGCCAAAGCCATAGCAAATGGTAAGCCTAAGTGTAATAATGCAGGGAGTTGTAATAGCCCTGCTCCACCTCCTGCTAAAGCAGAAAGCAAATTGGCCAACAAAGAAATAACAAATAACACCAAGAGTTCTGAAACTGACACCAAACACACCCTTTTGTACAACGATAACTTACGTTATGCTACCCATCTTATGGTTTAAAATATACAGACCATCATTCTGCAACTTATGACACAAGAACGCTTAGCTCATCAGCACAAAATATGCTAGCGTTAATAATTAATAAACATTGCTGATTAATACTGGTCGGGAGAATAACAATTTATGCCACATTTACTACATCGATTAGGGTTAGCAATTGCCGCTACTGGATTGTTACTTGGCTCAATTGTCTATGCCGATGACAGCGTGGGTAAACGTCTTTATCGTTATTATAACGACAAAGGCACTCCTACCATGAGCGACCAAATTACCGAAGAACATATTCGTCGTGGTTATGATATCGTTGACCGTAATATGCAGGTGATACGTCACTTTCCACCCTTTGATGAAGCCGTTTATCAAAAAGACAAAGTGAAACGCGACTCCGCATTTAGACAGCAACAAGAAGACGCACGTATTTTACGTTTATTTTCATCAGCACGTGATGCAGAGTTGGCTCGTAATCGCCAATTAGACACCTTAGAAACTAGCATTGGTTATAATATGCTGCAATTACAGCGGATTAAACGCTTACGTGCTGCTTTTGTAGAAGAAGCCGCTGCAACAGAACGTAAAACCAACAAACCTGACCCTAAGGTTAAAGCTCGAATTACCGAATTTGACAAACAGATTTTAGATTTGCAAACTTTAATTAGTTACCAACGTGCCGAACAAAACAAAGTAAAGAATGATTTTATTCCTATCATCAATCGGCTAAGTGAGTTAGAAAAGGCGGAAGCTAGGCAAGGCAGTGTACAGTTTGTACCTAGCACACGGCCTTAAAAAAATGAGTGTTTAGATATTTAGCTAAGCACTCTGTCATCATAAAACGCTTTTAAGTTTAGTTTCCAAAATATCTAACTCTGGAATAAAACATAAATTGTTTTGATATTTGACCTGTAAATACTCCACACCACCTACTGCTGCATTATCTAAATCTTCTAACTCGGCAATTTTAATTTTATTTAACGTTGGCTCAGCTTGTAATGCCAAGGCATAGTGAGTTAAATTTTCACCTAAGGTCGCTGCGACTACAATCGCTAATTTTTGTGGCTCAGGAATACCCGTCTCACCATTAAACGTCTCAAAAGAAATCACAGGAAGAGTTTCTCCCTCCCATGTTACTTGTCCTAACAAGCCTGCGGTCTTATTTTTTTTAGTGGGCTTTAATTGTGAGGCAGAAATAATTTCTGCAATTGCTAACGCAGGTATCAGCAATTTTTTTTGCCATAATGGCAACACATAAACATCTAATTTACCTGTAGTCGCACTTAGCAAGGTCGTTTGACTCAGTGCAGTACGCTGTTGTGGTTGTGCCTCTGCCATAACTTTTACCTCTATGCGATACTCAATTGAATATTTTTATTAATATAATTAACTAATTTATTAGCTAAATCAAAAGGATTACCTGAAAAAGAAACACAACCCGTTGCTCTCATGGCATCAGGTTGGCTCGGGCAAGCACAAGTCTTTTCATCTTGCGCCCAAATAACACCACCTGACTCAATCATTTGAGGGCCACTAATAGAGCCATCACTGCCCATACCACTAAAAATAATTGCTACCGAACGCTTAGTAAAACGGCGACTCACATTGGCCAATACTTGATCTATTGAAGGAGAATAGGGGCCGTCCCATTTAATATTACGTGAAATCACTTGGCCATCGGCACTAAAATCAATTTCAGTTTCTACAGGAGCAATCAGTAATTCACCCGATTTAAGCATATCGCCCGCTTTAGCAATACGACACGGCATATGATTATGTCTTACCAAAACCCGCGTTAACGACTCCTGCATACGCGCATCAATATGTTGCGCTAATACAAAAGAAACAGGCAGTCCTGCTGGTATATAATCTAAAAACTCTTTGACTGCGGCAGGCCCTCCTAAAGAGGCAGCAAGCACGCATACATACTCTAAACGCTGTGATTTGTGTGCCCATATTTCATTAGGAACAATAATTTGCTTAGGTTGTACAGGCGCATTGACAGGTGCTGCTTCTAGAGGTTCTAAGTTTTCCTGTATAACAGGATGCCCCACCACATCATACAACTTAATAAATACACGACGCTCCCAACGAGGATATTGTCGTGTACCTTGTGCAGGTGCTTGGTCTAGGCCAAATAAAACGGGCACACCACTGTCTAAGACTCTATCAAGCAAATCATCGTCTTCAGCCTCCATGTCAACAATCCAAACATCGGGCGACACGGATTTAAACAAGCGTTCGTCTAAACGCTCTGGAGACGTATTGAGTACTAAATCATAACCCTGCCCTTTAACAGCATGAGCTAATGCAAGGCGTTGCAAGCTCATATCTGACACAATGGCAACGCGCGGATTCCTTTTCGTCATAATTTGCTCTATTTCACGGTCGCTGCCAACAACTCAGCAATGGTTTCTAATAATTGTTGCTCTTGGAACGGCTTACCCATATAGGCATTAACGCCAATTTGGAAAGCACGCTCACGGTGTTTTTCACCTGTACGCGAGGTAATCATAATAATTGGCAAACCAACTAAATTAGGATTATGTCGTACTAAAGAGGCAACCTCAAAACCATCCATACGTGGCATTTCAATGTCAAGTAACATGATATCTGGACGAACATCTTCAAGTTTAGTAATCGCATCTAAACCATCTTTAGCCAAGACCACTTCATAACCATGACGCTCTAATAAGCGTGAAGTTACTTTACGCACTGTTACCGAGTCATCAACTACCATCACCATGCGTGTACTACGTTGTGGTTTTGCTGGTACTTGCTCTTCGATAACTTGTCTGTGACGTGGTTTTTGGATGGCGGCGGCGCGTAACATCGCAATGGTATCTAAAATGATAACCACCGAACCATCACCCAAGATAGTTGCACCCGATATACCTGCAACGGATGCTAACTGTGCGCCAACCGACTTAACGACGATTTCACGCGAGCCAATCAGCTGGTCTACTTGAATAGCCACACGTTGTTCGGCACCACGAATTAACATAATAGGTAATGGCAAGGTTTGGCCAAACAAACTTGGCACACGTACACCATGCACAAACTCACCTAAATAATGCAATTTGTAGGTAATATTGGCGTATTCAAAAGCGGGACCATCAGGCGCATAATAAGTTTCTAACTCATAAGGATTAGCCCGAACAATACCTTCAATTTGTGATAATGGAATGGCGTAAACATCTTCGCCAATACGCACCATCAAGGCACGACTCACGGCAACGGTAAAAGGTAAACGCATGACAAACGTTGTGCCTTTGCCCGCAGCAGATTGAATAACAACCGTGCCGCCTAATTGCTTAATCTCACTTTGCACAACGTCCATGCCTACGCCACGACCCGAAATTTGGGTCACTTTTTGTGCCGTAGAAAAGCCTGCATGGAATAAATATTGTAAAAGCTCTTTTTCGCTAATTACACTATCTTCTTCAAGCAAGCCTCTTTCAATTGCTTTTTTACGCACCGCGTCAACATTTACGCCACGACCATCATCCGCAAGGGTTAGCAGAATTTCTCCGCCTTCACGGCCAATGGTGAGGCTAATACGCCCCATCGGCTCTTTACCTGCGGCAGCACGATCCGTTGGATTTTCTAAGCCATGGTCAACCGCATTACGTAACATATGTTCTAGTGGCGCAACAATACGTTCCAATAAGGTTCTATCCATTTCGCCATCGGCATTAATCACATACAGTTCGGCAGGCTTATGTAATTCTGTTGCTGTTTGACGCACAATACGTTGTAAACGAGGTACTAAACGCGAGAATGGAACCAAACGTGAACTCATCAAACCTTCTTGCATTTCGGTATTTAAACGCGCCTGCTGCAAAAGTAAGGTTTCAGTGTCACGTGCTTTTTCAATCAATGTGCCTTTAATATCCATTAAGTCGGAGGCCGACTCATATAAAGATTTAGACAGTTGATTAACCGATGAGTATTGATCCATTTCTAAGGGGTCAAAGTCGGCATACTTTGTATCTTCTGTTGTATGCTGCGCAATAATTTGTGCTTCTAACTCACCCTGCATACGACGTAACTGATCTGCCAAACGTTGTACCGTTGCACCCATTTCTTCTACGGTTTGACCAAAGCCATGTACACCCATTTCTACACGCGAGCGCACAATTGAGGTTTCACCTGCAATGTTAATGAGCTTTTCCATTAACTCCGATGACACCCGAATCATTTCTTGCGCTTGCTGAGATTTTGCTACATCTCTAAAGTTGCCTGTCATTTTTGGCATAACACCATGAGCAACAACAGGCAATAGTGGTACATCGTCTGCTTCTACAACAGGCACAGGCGTGACAGCAGCTTTATTGCTCACAGGTGTTGACATAACACTAGGTACAATATCTTTAAACTGCTGAGGGTTAGATAAATAACGCTTTAACTGTGCCACTAAATCATCAACNNTCATGGCAGCGCTGTAATAAGGCAAAAACATCGGCATTACCTTGATAACGCTTTAGACAAACACCTTCGTAAATATTTTCCATTTCATGTGACAAGTCGCCTAGTGAGTTAACACCAGACATTCTTGCGCCACCTTTTAAAGTGTGCAAACCACGCTGTAAAATCTGCACAGGCGCGACATTTTCGGCATTTTGCATCCACTGTTGTAAGCTGGCATTTGTTTCGTCAACAATTTCTTGAGCTTCTTCTAAGAAAATAGACAACATTTCTGGGTCTAATTCTTCATCAGTTACCGTCACTTTAACAGCAACAACTGGTGCTATAGGCTCTGGAGCTGAGATTGCCTGAGCTTCGGGATTTGGTTGCGCGACAGGCACCGTAACGGGAATAGCTTCCTTCTTATTCGAACCACCTGCCGCTGATGAGAAAAAATCTAAAATCACATTATCGCTCGGCTTACGGCGATACTCATCAATTAACTGAACCAAATCTTTAGCGTACTTACAACGCCCTTCTTTTTGCAAGTCATCAACCATCTGCGCTAAACGGTCATGACACCGTTGCAGAAAATCAATTAATACTTGTGTTGCTTGATAACGATTATTGACTAAGTCTTCATATAAAAACTCTAACTCATGACCTAAGTCACCTAAACTAGCAACCACCGCCATACGCGCACCACCTTTTAAGGTATGCAAATGACGCTGTAATACGCGTAAAGGCTGTTTGTCTTCGGTATCGTTTTTCCAAGTTGCCAATTCTTCATCAGCAGCCGTCAACACTTCTTCGGCCTCTTCTAAAAAGATTTCGAGTAATTCGGCATCTGCACCATCATCAATTTCGGCCTCAACAGGCTCATAATTAGGTAAAGATACTGTCGACAACTGTACAGGGCTACCACCCCATTCTTGCAGACGTAGTAATAGTTTGGGGTTGTCTTGTACAGTTTGACAGGCTGCCAAAGTATCAAAGATATTAATAATTTCGTCATGGGCATTGGCTAAATCTTCTAGCAATTGCTCATTACTTAATACTTTTTCAACATCTTCAACAATAAACTGATAAACAACGGCTAACTGGCTAACAACATCAGCAAGAGGTAAAATTTGAGTCGCTTTTGCAGCGGGCTCTAATAAGGTTAACTCTTGTAATAAGGTCTGAATATGTTGTTGTCTCTCTTCGGAGGCCAACCAACCACTTAACTCCCAAGGCGCATCCATTAGATGGTCTAAGCCTAAATCAAGGAATCCAGCAACTAAGCCTGCGGTGTTAACAGGTACAGTACCTGCCACAAAATCATCATCTTCGGAGGCAGGAGCTTGAGAAACTTCTGTAACGCGTTCAAGGAACGCTTCTGTTTCTTCTAAATCCCCACTACCACCTTGTTGTACATCTTCTAAACTCGAACCAATTAAACGGCGTGTTTCGGCTAGTAAATCAATGTGTTTAGGATGTAACCCGCGATTTTGTACTCTTAAATCCTTAAATAGCTGCTCCATTGGTGCAGAAAGGCGCGCAATGGTTTTGATACCTGCCATGCCTGCACTACCACGCAAGGTATGTAATGCACGTAACATAACGTCAGTTACAGGCAACACTTTATATTGTGCAGGTAAATCAGCAATATACTGTGCAATTTCATCTAAGTAACTATTGGCTTCTGTGACAAAAATTTCTAATAACACAGGGTCATAACTTACAGCAGAAGCACTCTCTACTGGAGTCACTGCTGTTTGTGCTTCTTCTGGCTCAATATCTGCCAAACTAGCGGCTAAACTATCAAAGGCACTACTTAAATCTTCTTCTGGCTCAGAGACATCTACCACTACATCTAAAATGTCATCTTGGTCAATTAAGGCTTCGTGGCCTTGTTGAGAAGCATCCGCTGTTTGACCATGAGCACAAGCAATAGCTGCTTCAACCTCTTCCATAGTAACTGCTTTAGCGCGAGCTAAATAATCAGCAATACTCATTAAAGGAGACGTGTTGAGCGTTGGCTTCTCTCTATTTTGGAAGTTAGTAATTAACTCAGGAATAACGGTAATGACATGACTAATAAGCGTCGTCATTTCTACGCTAGGCTTGGCTGTTTTGTCGATAATACGATTAAGCATGTTCTCAATCGACCACGCCAATTCGCCTTCAACTTTTGCTCCCACCATACGGCCAGAGCCTTTTAAGGTGTGAAAGCCACGTCTAAACTCTGTCAGTGCAGCTGAGTTACTATAGTTGGCAACCCATTTAGGGTAATACTCGTGAATGGTTTCTAAAACTTCTTCAACTTCTTCAATAAAGATTTCACGAATTTCGTCATCTTGACTAAAGTCATCTTCTGGAATAGCAATATGTTGCGGTACATCAACACGTAAAGCAGGACTAGCTGCGGCAGGTGCATTTACCTGAGGTACTTGAGCTATAGGTGCAGATGTTGCTAAGTCAGGTTGCACATCTTGTGGTAAAAACTCTGGTGTTGAAACTAAATCAGACTCTTCACCCAAATCCATTGGCACATCAAAAGACTCATCCTCAAATTCACCAAAGCTAATTGCGCTAACATCCTGATCTAAATCATCCAAGTCTTCTGTTGTATCTTCAATTTGAATTGTAGACATAACAGGAATGGTGACATT
>DDBM01000140.1:11366-24445 GCA_002333125.1 Moraxellaceae bacterium UBA2032
GTTTTATCAATAACCCGATTGAGCATGTTTTCAATCGACCATGCTAATTCACCAACCACTTTTGCACCCACCATGCGTCCAGAACCTTTTAAGGTGTGAAAGCCACGGCGCACTTCGGTTAAAGCAGACTTGTTCTCAAAGTTTGCTGCCCATTTAGGTAAAAAGGTCTGTATCGTTTCTAAAACTTCTTCGACTTCTTCGGCAAAAATCTCACAAATATCATCATCATCGGTGATATCATCTTGCGGCATTGTGGCTGTTATTTCAAAGGCATCGCCGCTTGCCACTTCTTCTACAACAACAGATACAGACTCAATAGCAACAGGTGTTATCTCTTCAACATCTAATTTAACAGTCGCATCGAAATCTACAGGTTCATCTACTGATGCTGATACTTCCTCTATAGTCTCTGCGGGTAAATTATCGACGTTATTTTCTGTTTTACCATAGTTTTGCGTAATATCTGCTTCAGTAATAGCAGGCATTCCAACTAAGGTAGCATCTAATAAAGATGCACCTTCGGGTTTAAAAATTGACTCCGTATCTTCAAAACTAACAGGCTCTACAAGCTCATCATCACTTGAACTGCTTTTAGCTTTTGCGGCAGACATATTTTTAAGATAATCTTCCGCATTAAAGGTCATGGTACTGCTAAACGAGTCATCATCGCTTTGTGTTGGTACTGGGATATTGTCTGGCACAATATCTATCTTCAACGCAGGAATATTAATCAGCGTTTTGTGAGCATCCGATTCTGGATTAGCATAATTTGCCAACATTTCATCAGATAATGCAGGCATAGAGATTTGTGTTTTGTCAAAATCTTCTTCTGGCATTTTGGTAGCTTGTGCATCTTCGATAACCTCTGGGATATCAGACGGCAAATGAAGCGCAGGCATATTAAACAGTGTTTTATCTAATTTAGAGGGTGGTGGCTCACCAAACTCTATTTCAGGTAAGGCTTTTTCTTCTTCTGTTTTGGCCATCGTGCGACGTTCTGCTTGCTCTGCGGGTGCAGTAGCCAACACTAAACCATAACCTAGCTTATCTAAAGACTGAGCTGCTACATCAAGTAAACTATTGTTTTGATGATGATTTGCCACACGTTCTAAATAATATTCTACAGACGAAATAATATCGGCTAGTGTGTCCATTTCTGACCAACTAGGACGATAATCATCTTTAAGCAAATGCTGCTGCACAAACTCTGATAAACGACCTAAAATTTGAGCAGGACGTGACAAATCTAACATGGCCAAACCACCGCGCACTGTATTTAACAGAGTCGGCAATTCAATAAGTTTTTCGGCGTGCCACTGCGAGCTAATATATTCGACAATAGATTCTTTAGCTTTTTCGAGTGCAGTCCGTGACTCACGTAATACAGCACCTTGCGCGGCCGACACTTGGTCAACCATTGCACTACCACCAAAGGTGCCTAAAGAAGAAGATAACGGTTGGTCTTCGACCAATTGCTGTAAGCTAGACTCAACTTCGATTAAACCACTCGCGACAACTAACAACGCTCCTTCGGGTAACACGCCAAAATTAATCGACTTATTAAGTGTTTTTACTTGGTCAGAAATGATTCGTTGTAATTGATGTAAACCTAATACCTGTAATGTACTTGCAACTTGGCGCAACACAGGCAATAAAGGCTGTAAATCTTCAATATTAGGACGAGTCGCATACGTTAGATCATCAATAACCTCTTTAACGTTTGCTAGTTCATCCGTTACGCCTTT
Organism: Moraxellaceae bacterium UBA2032; assembly: GCA_002333125.1. Lineage (GTDB taxonomy): Bacteria > Pseudomonadota > Gammaproteobacteria > Pseudomonadales > Moraxellaceae > Agitococcus. Next base: position 13,112 of record DDBM01000140.1, read on the forward strand.
AATAACAGACTGCATTGCTTGGCGGTCTGGTGCATTAAGCTTTTCTTTTTCGGCTTCAACCACGTCAAAGGTTGGTAAAATATCATCTAAATGATACAAGGCACGCATTGCTAACACACGATGCGTATTACCACGACTTTTGGCAATGTAATACAGGATATTTTTTAGCAAATCTAACGCTGGCGAATGCTGAGGATAGGCAATATATTTGCGTAACTCTTGTTCTATTTCACCCAATAAGGTTTTAATCGCTGGCGTTAATGGCACATCATTGGCCATCAAGCCTTCGACTAAGGCTGAAGAAGTACGCCACAAAGCTTGTAAGGGTTTTTGCCCCATAAATAAACCAAGCTTTTCAAACACTAAAATCAAACGTTCGTATTGTTCTATTAAATTTTGTTGACGAATAATACCTAATAAACTTAATTGATAACCATGACGCAACTTTTTAAGCGCATCTGATGAAGGTGACACACCTGCCTGACCTAAAACCGAAAACACTCTTACAAAGTCAGGTTTAAATAACGTCAACTCCGAAATTGGATTTTCTTCATGAGCCATCCGTAACTCATTAATAACGGGTAGCAAAACAAAGGGGGTATCTTTTTTAGCAACCTGCAAACGCTCAAGATAAGCAGGCAATTGCAACATAGCCTCAATTAAAGCCTGATGCGCGCGCTCACGATTGCTTACTTTGTGATTAACTAAAGATAAACATAGCTTTTCCATTTCTTCGGCAAGCATGGCTGCGCCATAAAACTCGACCATTTGCAAAGTACCAAAAACCTGATGCAAATAGGCCAAGCAAAAACGGAGCTTTGCCGTATCACTAGGCGTAACAATATACGCCTCTAAGGCTTGCTGAGCTTGCTTTAAGGTTTCTTCGATTTCACTTTTAACCCAGTCTAAAGCAAGAAAATTATGATTATCTGTCATCTTTTTACCCCCCCTCTGGGGACAGGATGTTTTTTATTACGTTCTTGATACTGTCTTAAGCCTATTTTATACGGCGATAAGCCAAAGTATCAGGATAGTCAACGCGTTCTAGTAAAGGATGTTGCCAGTCCATGACCTCACCAACACCCAACACTAAAATCCCACCTACTTGCAATCGTGCTGCAAGGTGAGATACCACATCGCGTTTCCTAAAACGGCGAAAATAAATCAATACATTTTGACAAAATATCACATCCATATCACCAAAAGGTGCTTTGTCTAATTCCATCAAATTCAGCTGAGCAAAAGCAACACGCGCTTTTAAATGAGCATCAATTTGCCAATCGCGTTGATTAACTAATTGTGTAAAAAAATGCTCACGCATCTTTTCGGGAACACCGTGCAACTTACGCTCATTGTAAACCCCTAGTTTGGCCTTAGCTAAGGTTGGTAAACTAATATCAGTCGCCGTAATGCCGTAAAACACATCTTGGCGCTGCATAGTTTCTAATAAATCTTCAACTAATAAAGCCAAGGAATACGGCTCTTCGCCTGTAGAACAGCCTGCACTCCACAAATTTATACTACTCATTTGTGGTTTAGCAAGCAGACTCTTTAAATGAGTTTCTACTAAAGCATACGAGCTTGCATGTCTAAAAAAGGAGGTCTCTTGCACCGCCAATCTATCAACTAATAGCACCCATTCTCGTTCGCCACGCGCACCCGACACCACGAATTGATAATAAGCATCATAATCTTCAATGGTGATTTCACGCATGCGTGTGGACAAAGATATTTCTAAAAAAGGCCGACGGGTTTGCGTAAAAGTCATTCCCGTGCGCGATTCTATTAACCCTTGCCATAAAGCAAACTGCTCATCCGAGATGGGTACGACTGGCTTGATCCCCCAATCCTCTAGTGCCATGCCAGCCTCCCCTCAGTCAGCCTTAGGCATAGTCTGGTAATTTGAAGCCAGATACTGACAAACGTAATTCAGCAGCCATTTCAGCCAAGTTACCAATCGAACGCGCCGTTGCAATTGTACCCGCGGTTGTTTGGGTAGTAATTTCTTGAATAACGTTCATCGTATTGGAAATATGACCCGCAGAAGCTGCTTGTTGCCGCGCTGCGTTAGAAATGTTCTGAATCAAGTCCGCCAAGTTTCTAGAAACAGTTTGAATCTCTTCAAGTGCCACACCCGCATCCTGAGCTAAACGCGCACCGCGCACAACTTCGGAGGTGGTTTGCTCCATCGAGATAACCGCTTCATTGGTGTCAGATTGAATCGTTTTAACCAATTGTTCAATCTGTTTAGTTGCAGAAGCTGAACGTTCCGCAAGACGTTGTACTTCGTCGGCAACCACCGCGAAGCCTCGACCTGCTTCACCTGCCATCGACGCTTGAATCGCCGNNACGCGAGAATGTTGGTTTGGTCAGCAATGTCGTTAATAAGAGAAACGATATCACCAATCTCTTGAGAAGATTCACCCAAACGCTTAATACGTTTAGACGTTTCTTGAATCTGTTCACGAATTGTATCCATACCTTCAATAGAACGTTGCACCACATCCGCCCCTTTATGGGCGATGGCTACAGATCTGTCCGCAACGACTGCGGATTCGGCCGCGTTTGCAGATACTTGGTCAATGGACACCGCCATTTCGTTAACCGCCGCTGACGCACCTGCAATCTCTTGCGCTTGATGTTCAGACGCTTCAGCTAAATGCATCGCTGTTGATTGCGTTTCTTGAGCCGCAGCAGAAACCTGCACCGCTGTTTGGTTAATGGTAGATACCAACTGACGTAATTGGTCAATGGAGTAGTTAATAGAGTCAGCAATCGCACCCGTAAAGTCTTCGGATACTGTTGCTTGTACTGTTAAGTCACCATCCGCTAAATCACCCAACTCATCAAGTAAACGTAAAATAGCCGATTGGTTACGTTGGTTTTCCATTTCCACTTCTTCGGCACGTTTACGGTCAATNNCCAATAATACTCGCTAAAATGGCATTCGCTTCTGCATCCACTATCGTGGTGAGCTTGGTTAATGTAGACAATAATTCGGGTGAATCACGGAAAATAGCACTGGATGCTTCACGTACTTGGAATAATTCGGGCGATGACTGCAAAATTTCATTTGCACCTTGTTGCACAGAACTTTCAAATAATTTTTGAATAGCTGTTAATGAGGCACGTGCTTGAGTATCTTTTACTGCCGTAATCCCCATATCTGGGTCACCATTTAGCAAACCTTCTAGGGTTTGGCCAAAGGCTTCGGAGTCACGACCAAAATCATCAGCGGCCATGACCGCATTTTCGTCACCGTTTAGTACACTACTCACAGAACGTAAAATACGCTCTGCTAATACTGATTGGTTTTTGGCTACTACAACTTGTGCTGAAGGTGCACCATTGGCAACCATCGCATCAACAATACTATCGTTTTCTGCTTGTAACTCAGGTACAGCATCAGCGATACCTGCCACTAAGTCATGTAAATTACCAACAGTTTTTTCACCCGCGCTAACTTTTTGCAAGTTATCAGATACACGCTGCCATACGACCTGTACTGCTTTAGTTTCTGGTCGATCATCACCATGCATTTCTTTTAAGCTATCCCAACGCTGATTAAAGGTTTTAATAGCTTTATTTAAAGAGTCGAACGCTTGCTGGTTACCCGAGGAAGCCTCAGTTGAGTTTTTTGCAATATCTTGTGACAACACACGCAACTCTGAAGCGTGTTGAATCATCTCTCGACCATTGGCACTCTTTTTAGCAACCACCACGAACGAACCTGCGGTGAGCAAAATAAAGATAAGGAAGCCTGCTAAAAAACGTGTTGCATCGGGAGTATCAGCTAAAGAACGCCAAAAGCCACGACTAAACAAGGTCTGAAATGTTTTTTTAGACAACAGACTTTTAACATTAATTCCCGAAAAAGATTTTCGTACATTTGGCACGGGTAATTTCATAGCGGACTTATCTCCACACAACCAGTTTTTATTTTCTTTAAACGCATTATAAAATGCCCAAACCACATTACGCAGCGGCAGCCTTTAAAAAACGAGGGTCTTCAATAAAACGACTTAATAATAAGACATACCACGTTTGACCATCACGGATAAAAGCCCCTTGTACAAACTGGGTAATTTCTGTGAACGGTGCTTTAACGTCTATTGAGTAGTCTTGCGTACTAAAGTGCTGCATTCCCAACACTTCATCAACCACTAATCCAGCAAACATCTCTTCGTGGTCAACCACCAAAACTCGGCGTTTTTGTTCTTGTTTACTCGATTTTCGACCTAAAAACAGCAAAATATCGGTAATAGGCAGTAAACGCCCCCGAACATTTGCTAAACCACGCATCCAAGACTCTACACCTGGAACTAAGGTATAGCGTGGTGTTTTTAAAATCTCGGTAATTTCACCAATGGGTGCTAAAAAATTCTCGCCAGCCAAGGTAAAACCTACACCTGTCCAAGCAGACTCTCCCTGCCCCAACAAGCCTAAACCACGTCGTTTAGAGCGTTCAGCGATTTCTAAGAGTTTGATAAAGCCTCTAGCTGCCATATCACACCTACTTACTTGGAGTTAAGGTTTTAATCACATTCATGAGCAATGATTCATCAACGGGCTTCGTCAAATAATCACTTGCACCTTGTCTTTTACCCCATACCCTGTCTGTTTCTTGATCTTTAGTCGTCACAATAACAACAGGAATATGTGATGTCTCTGCACCTTTGGTAATTTGACGTGTTGCCTGAAAACCGTTGATACCAGGCATTACTACATCCATCAACACCAAATCTGGTAACTCTGCACGAGCAACAGCAACGCCATCTGCACCATTGGTTGCTTCCAAAACAGTATGACCATGACGTTCTAGAACTTCTTTAAAACGATAGGTCTCTGTCGGTGAGTCATCAACAATTAAAATACGTGCCATACTGCCCTCATTTTTTATTTTTGACAGATTAGGACTTAACATACTGACGAATAGCAGTAAACAACTCTTCCTTACTAAAAGGTTTTGTTAAATACTCATCCGAACCGACGATACGCCCTTTTGCTTTATCAAACAAGCCGTCTTTACTGGACAACATAATGACAGGTGTTGTTTTAAAAGCCGAATTATTTTTGATTAATGCGCAAGTTTGATAACCATCTAAACGCGGCATCATAATATCAACAAAAATAATATCAGGATTTGTGTCAGCGATTTTAGCTAAGGCATCGAAACCATCAGTCGCTGTAATTACGGTACAGCCTGCTTTTTGCAATAAGGTTTCTGCGGTACGACGAATCGTTTTGGAGTCATCAATAACCATGACTTTTAAGCCATCAAAATTTTCTTCCATCGAAGTTGCCTTTCTATTTTCTGAGGCCATTTGGCCGATAGTGGAGTTTCAAAAAAATTACCCAACACTGCATTTATTGTATTAAGGTTTACATACATTATAGGATTTGCACATACATCTTCTATGTGAGGATTTTGTATGCATCATAAATCTTATATTGAGTAAAATATGCAAACCCTGATATTTAGCATGTACTTTTAGAGAGGGTTAGCTCGTTTTAACACAGTTTTTAGCACGAATCCATAGCAGAATCGCGTTTAGTAAACCTATGCTTAATATATTACAAAGGCTTAGCGCAATTTGCTCATGCCTTTTAGTAAACTTATCGCGTTTACCTCACTTAGACAAGCCCTTAAAAATATACAGTGTGACCGTACACTCATTTAGGCTTGTGATAAGTTCAAATAAACACTTAACGATTCTACGTGTTTGTTATTTTGCACCAAGAATCGATAAATCATTATTATTTAGTTTGTAATTGAGAGATATCCAACAATGAAAAAGGCCAATGCAAGCTTTGCCCCTCTTCATTGATTAACACAGGAATAGACGCGCTATATTTTGTCATTAAATTTTGCTCTAAGGCAATATCTACTGTGCGCCATGTAATAGGCAACACCAACTGTGCTTGTACTAATAATTGCTCGGCATCATCACATAAATGACAGCCAAGTGTACCATATAAAATATAGTTTTTTTTACTCATTATCGACATAATCTACTTGCCAACACCGATGAATTTTAGTGTTACGTTTATAGTCAAAGCCTATAGTTTCGTGACTAATTTCGTGTAATTTCAAATAGTTCATTGCGTCTTGTTGTAATTCAAAACGCTTAAAATTAGTCGAAAAATAACAAATACCATTCGGTTTAAGCAAGCGCATCGCTAAGGTTAATAACTCAATGTGGTCGCGCTGAACATCAAATACACCGTGTATTTTTTTGGAGTTAGAAAACGTGGGTGGGTCAATAAAAATGACATCAAAACTTTCTTTGCATTGTGCTAACCACGGCATAACATCGGCTTCAATAAATTGATGTTGTGTTTCGGCCAAGCCATTTAAGGCAAAATTTCGTCTGCCCCAATTTAAGTAAGTATTCGACAAATCGACACTCACTGTTTTTGTTGCTCCACCTAAAGCAGCATGTAAACTGGCCGAGCAGGTATAGGCAAACAAATTTAAAAAGCTCTTATCTTGTGCTTGTTGCGCAATTTTAGTACGAATCGGGCGATGGTCTAAAAACAAACCTGTATCTAAATAGTCGGTTAAATTAACTAATAAACGCGCTTTGCCTTCTTGAACTTCATGGTATTTATTACGTTGATTGACTCGCTCATATTGTTGCGTGCCTTTTTGTTGGGCGCGGACTTTAATAAAGACTTTATCTCGATGTAAACCAAAAATATGGCGAATCACCTGCAACGCTAACTTAAAGCGATTGGCGGCTTTTTCGGGGTCAATGATTTTAGGCGGTGCATATTCTTGCACATGTAATACTTCGCCATAGACATCTATCGCGACATTAAATTCGGGCAAATCAGCATCATAGACCCGATAACAATACACCCCTTCGCGTTGTGCTTGTTTATAGCTGTGCTGAATATTTTTGCGTAAGCGATTAGCAAAGGCTTCGGCCTCAACAGGAATTTGTCCTTCTACCTCAACAAAACGATGTGCTGCTAAAACGGGGACTGTTTGTACTTTGCCATGACGTGCAAAAACAGTAAGGTCACCATTGCGTAACTTTTGAGTGTGTAAATGCTCAAAACCGAGTGCGTCAGCATGTTCGATTTTGGCAGCTAAAACAGCAACATGCCATCCACCTAAACGCTCACGCGCTAAACGCCCGACTGCTTTATAGGTATAAATAGCGGTGTCGTCTTCACCTAAACGCTCACCATAAGGCGGATTAGTGACCAATAAACCATAATGGGCAGGCTTGTTGGGTAGTTGTGATAAGTCTTGTAAATTCAAGGTGATAAATTGTGCAACACCTGCGGCTTGACAGTTTTTTTGTGCAGCACGTAAGGCTTCGGGGTCGGCATCATAACCTTGAATCATTGGCCAAGTTTTTTGTTGCCCTTGTTCTTGCCGCTGGCGTGCTTCTTGCCAACAAGCTTCCCATACGGCTTGGTCATGACCTTGCCATGCTAAAAAGCCAAAATAATCCCGCATTAAACCCGGTGCAACATCACCATACATTAACGCCGCTTCGGTTAAAAATGTACCTGAGCCACACATAGGGTCAATGAGTGCTTGAAAGTCATTATTTGGCCACCCTGCTTGGCGTAAAATAGCTGCCGCTAAGGTTTCTTTGAGTGGAGCTTCGCCAATCATGCGTCTATAACCACGACGATGTAAACTTTCGCCCGACATATCTAAGCTAACGGTAATGCTTTCGGGTTGAATTAAGACATGTAAATTGATATCACTGGCTTTAGGGTCAATATTAGGGCGCTCGCCTGTATGCTGCCTAAAACAATCAACAACTGCATCTTTTAAGCGTAATGCCATATATTGTGTATGACAAACCACGCCACGTGTTGCAACGGCACGTACTGCAAAAGTTTTGTCTAAATCAAATAATTCGTGCCAAGGGTAATCAAGTGCTTCGGCATACATTTCGTCGGGAGAGGCACTATTGAGCTTAAATAAGGGCTTATATACTCTTGAGGCCAAACGTGACCATAAACACAGGTTATAGGCGGTGCGTAAATCAGCTTCGACCCAAACCGCACTTGGCTCTTGACGAATAACATTGGCACCAATTTCGGTACACTCTTGAGCTAATAAGCTTTCTAAGCCATCGGCACACGCGACAACCCATGTAGATAGTGACATATCAATTTTTCTCTAAACAGAATTTAACGTCGCTTTAAAAAATCAGCGCGTAGTTGTTGCGGTTGGGGCATACCTTTGACTGGCCAACGAATAATAGGGACACCTGCCGACTGTAAGGCTTTATCTTTTTTACTGTCGGCTTTAATACGTTCGGCTTGGTCATGGCTACTGTCATCTAGTTCGATAGCGGCCAAAATTTTGGCACCATCAGTGGCGCAAATCACAAAATCAACACTCATACGATTAATACGATTCAGCCACGCTTGTTTTTGAGCATCAGGTGCAACATCAATAATACGGCTTAATTGTACCTGACTAAAAATCAAATAATCGGGTAAGGCTTGTTGCAAACGACGATATAATTCGCGTTCGGGCGCAGTCATTAATTCACGGGCAACATACGGCCAAACCTTCATATCATCAACAGACTCTTTTTTGGGTTTGTCGCTACTTGTATTTAATAGCGACCAAAGAATCAATGCAAAAATAACAACTGCAATAACAATTAAAATACTAGGGTTTATGGTTTCCAAGGAGCTACCCACGCGCCTGACACCCCTAAACCGTCGTCATCATTGATTTTTGATTTTAAGGTTTGCGCTTTTGTTTTATCTAATTCTGGCCCTACAACAACTTTCCAACTGTCACNNAGAAGATTTGTCTGATAATTTTCCTTCTAAAGCCAATTTTGCTTTTTCTTCCTCTTTCTTTTTAGCGGCTGCATCAGAAGCTAGGCGTTCTGCTTTGGCTTCCGCCTCAGCTTGTTTTTTGGCGGCTAATTTTTCTTGTTCTTTCTTTTTGGCTATTTCTTCTTGAGACTTTTCTTTGGCTTTTTCTTGCGCTAATTTGTCTTCTTTAGCTGATTTTTCGGCTTTGAGTTTTTCTTCAGCAAGTTTTTTATTAATTGCTTCTTCTTTAGCTAGCTTTTCGGCTTTTGCCTGTGCTTTAGCTTCTAAGTTAGCTTTCTCGGCAGCTAATTTTTCGGCTTTGGATACATCATCTTGTGTGAGTTTACCTTCTAAGGCTAATTTAGCTTTTTCTTCTTCTTTCTTTTGAGCTTTTTCTTGGGCAAGTTTTATGGCTGCTAATTGCTCTATTTTTTGTTGGGCAGCTTGCTCCGCCAAACGTGCTTCGGCTTCTTGTTGAGCCTGACCATCAGTAGCTTCTAACATCGCCAAGGCTTTTTCGGCTTCTTGTTTTTGTTTAAGCGCTTGTTCGGGTGTGACTTCCTCGGTGCTGCCCAATAATTCAGCGGTGCGTTTTTTAGCGGCTAAGTCGGCTGCTATTTGTTCGGGGTCTTTTGTTGTGTCGTCTGTGGGTTTAGAGAGTGAATAAAAAGGCGTTTCTTCGTTATGCGCCGCAGACACTTCATCTTCGGCTTCACGTTGCTGCTGATTTAACTCAGGTTGTACTTGCTCGACGGTCGCTGTGGCAGGTTTTGCAGGCAATGCTTCCAAACGGCTCAAAAGCTTTGCGCCCGAACCATCTAACATTAAAGGAAGTAATATAGCAGCACCCGCGATTAATACGATGCCACCTAAAAGACGTTGTCTAACTGCTGTATCCATAATTTATTGCGTCTGTAACCACTGTTTAGCAGCGGATACGGTATAAAAAGAGCCAAAAACTAAAATGCTATCGCCCGACTGTGCCGTCTGACATGCTGCTCGCATGGCGGCCGCAACCGTTCGATATATTCCACCCACATACATGCCATTATCTTGTAATAACGGAGCAATACTATTTGCTGACGCGCCGCGTGGCACATCTAAACTAGAAACAAACCATTGGTCAACACGACCTACACAAGCAGCAACCGTGCCTGCAATATCTTTATCGCTTAACATAGCAAACACCGCCAATGTTTTTTGCGGTGTAGCCGACAATTGTTGCATAAAAAACGCTGCTCCGTGTGGGTTATGTGCAACATCCATAATAATTTGTTTACCATTGCACACAAAACGTTCGGCTCGTCCTGCTAATTGAGCATTTTTAATGCCTGTATTTATTGCCTCTTGGCTAACAACTAAGGGTGCAAGCGTAATTGCTGCTAAGGCGGTAGCTACATTGTCGATAGCTAATTGTGGTTTAGGTAAATTATTATAAACTTTACCCAAGCCTTGCCAACGCCATGATTCGTCTTGTATTTGAAAACTAAAATCTTGATGTTTGATATATAACGGGCTTTTTAGTTGTGCGGCATGGTCTATTAAGGGTTGAGGAGGATTAACTTCGCCATACACCGCAGGTTTATTAGCTCTAAAAATACCTGCCTTTTCAAAACTAATCGCTTCGCGGGTATTGCCTAACCACTCCACATGGTCAATACCAATACTAGTGACTACGGCAACATCGGCATCTATTAAATTAACNNGAAATACCCGTTTGAGCGCGAACTTTTTCTAGATACTCAAAAGCATTGATTAAAACCACATCACTTGCCATGTGACCATTCAAGGCAATACGCTCATTAAAACAAGTAATATGGGGTGAGGTGTATGTGCCTACCTTATAGCCTGCGGCACAATAAATGGCGGTTAAAGTGGCTACCGTAGAGCCTTTACCATTGGTACCTGCCACAGTAATGATAGGACAATGCAAGTCTAAAATATTGGCCGCTTGAGCCACTTGTTGCACGCGTGCCAAACCCATATCAATGGCTTTGCTGTGTTGCGTTTCGAGATACTGCAACCATTCACTTAAGGTATTTAAAGGCATCATAATAACTAAACAGGATAATGCGAGAGTTTGGCTAACAGGCGATACAAGGTATCGCGTAGCTCATGACGATGCACAATCATATCGACCGTGCCATGCTCTAACAAAAACTCCGAACGCTGAAAACCTTCGGGTAAGACTTGGCGCACGGTTTGCTCAATCACACGCGGCCCTGCAAAACCAATCAGCGCATACGGCTCGGCGATATTTATATCACCCAACATAGCCAAACTCGCAGAGACACCACCATAAACAGGGTCAATTAAAACCGCGATATAAGGAATACTTTGTAATTTCATTTGTTCGATAATGGCCGCGGTACGTGCCATCTGCATTAACGAAAACAACGCCTCTTGCATCCGTGCTCCGCCAGACGTGGCAAAACACACCAAAGGAATACGCTCGCGTAACGACATTTCGGCAGCGCGTACAAAACGCGCGCCCACCACTGCACCCATTGAACCACCCATAAAGGTAAA
>DDBM01000140.1:24474-25771 GCA_002333125.1 Moraxellaceae bacterium UBA2032
ATACGTTGACGCGCTGTGATGCGTAAATGATGGTCACATTTGGGGCAAACATGGGCGTTGCGCTCTAGTTCAGCTTGGTATAAAACGCCATCACATTTAGGGCATTTTTTCCACAAACCTTCAGGAACGGACATCTTGCGCTCTTCGGTGTTTTTACCTGCATTGGGCAGAAGTTTTCCTAACCAGCTCATGGTATTACTCTCTTNNTTAAACCGCATCCATTGCTTGACGCATTTCGGTCATAATACGCTGTAACTCAGCAGGAATAGCTTGTGGTGTGGAGGCTAACTCAGCAATACGATTAACCAAGACTGAGCCAACTACAACGCCATCGGCACAACGCGCTACAGCAGCAGCAGATTCGGCATCTTTAATACCAAAACCGACCCCTATAGGTAAATGGCTAAATTGACGAATCGTCGCAACACGTTCGGCAACAGCATCTACGTCTAAAGCACTCGAACCCGTCACCCCTTTAAGGGATACATAATATACATAACCACTAGCCGCTGCGGTAATACTTTGAATACGGTCATCGGTGGTGGTTGGTGCAAGCAAAAAAATCGGGTCGATGTTATGTGCTTTAAATGCCGCCACTAAACACTCGGCTTCTTCGGGAGGTAAATCAACCGTTAAAATACCATCAACCCCTGCGGCTTGGGCATCACGGGCAAAATTTTCGTAGCCCAAGATTTCGAGTGGATTTAAGTAACCCATTAACACCACAGGCGTAGTTTGATTGGTTTGCCTAAACTCACTCACAATACGCAATACATCATGGCTGCTTGTACCATGCACTAAGGCACGTTCGTGAGCTTTGGTAATGGTAGGCCCATCGGCCATTGGGTCAGAAAAAGGCACACCTAGTTCGATAATATCCGCACCGCCTGCAACTAAGGCGTGCATCATGCCTAAAGTGGCATTAGGATGAGGGTCGCCCGCCACAATATAAGGAATTAAGGCTTGGCGTTGTTGGCTTTTTAGCGCAGCAAAACAAGAAGCTATTCTGGACATAATTAAATCTTTTTATCAAAATTTGAGCCGTTTAGGGCTTTAAATCTCCCTTCGACTCCGCTCAGGNNCGATTTTACGCTGGCTGAGCGGAGTCGAAGCCAATATTTTAAGCAATCACAATACCGTCTAATTTAGCTACCGTGAGCAAATCTTTGTCGCCACGGCCTGATAAATTACAAATGATAATTTTATCTTGGCTCATAGTAGGCGCAATTTTATGCACATAAGCTAAAGCATGGCTTGATTCTAAGGCAGGAATAATGCCTTCGGTTTTGGTCACATG
>DDBM01000140.1:25781-26358 GCA_002333125.1 Moraxellaceae bacterium UBA2032
TACGATTACCATGTAACACGCCGATTTTACCTGCATTTAACGGTGCAGAATGACGACCCGTTGCTACGCCATCACCTGCGGCTTCGACACCATACATTGCCACCGTTTCATCTTCTAAAAAGGGATGAAACAAACCAATCGCATTAGAGCCGCCGCCCACACAAGCGACTAAAGCATCAGGCAGACGGCCTGTTTGAGCCAAACATTGTTGACGCGCTTCACGGCCAATAATCGACTGAAAATCACGTACTAACATAGGGTAAGGATGCGGCCCTGCGACTGTACCAATCGCATAATAGGTGTTATCTACATTGGTTACCCAATCACGCATCGCTTCATTCATGGCATCTTTTAGGGTTTTAGAGCCAGAAGTCACAGGCACAACACTCGCACCTAATAGCTTCATACGATAAACATTGGTGGCTTGACGTTTAACGTCTTCTTCACCCATATACACCACACACTCCATGCCCAAACGAGCAGCGATAGTTGCGGTGGCAACGCCATGTTGACCTGCGCCTGTTTCGGCAATAATACGGGTTTTGCCCGAATGCTTGGCCAATAATGCCTGACCAAT
>DDBM01000147.1 GCA_002333125.1 Moraxellaceae bacterium UBA2032
GGTATAGCCAAGGTTCTTGTTTTTAATTCTCGGGTATTATAAAAAATACTATCGCCTACGCTTTTAATAAGATAGCCATCGCCAAATTTAATAAATAGTTGTATTTGACAAATATATTAAAATCACTCGATAAGACTAAATTAATAGGGGTATAGGTTTGATTTTGTAGCGTAAATTTAAACCAACAACTTGGTTGGTTAAAGCCAAATGAGACTTCTTCTTTTTGTAGTGAATTAAATGGCTGTTGTTTAACTTGAGCTAAAGAGAGTTGATTGGTGTTGTCGCAGTAATAGCTTAACGATTGTCCTAAAGGGGCGGAGCTAAAGTCGCTATCAATATAAAGCGGCGCGGCGCGACTTAGGCTGGCTAAACACCATAAACACAGGCATAAGCTGATGCGTAAAAAATAACTCATAACTGACGCTCTGAAGGCAGCTTTTTTAATAAGACTAACACCGCGCCATTACCACCGTCTTTGGGCGGCGCACTATGAAACGCTAATACCATGCGATGTTGTTGTAACCAGCCATTAACGCAAGTTTTTAATAAACCTGCTTGGGTATTTTCTTGTTTGCTGTAACCTTTGCCATGCACAATTTTAATGATATTAACGCCATCGGCCTGTGCGTCATGAATCAATGTTAATAAGGCTTCGCGGGCTTGTTCTACGGTGCAACCATGTAAATCTACTGCCGCACGCCACACTAATTGGCCGTCTTTAAGTTTTTTAAATAAGCCTTGCTGAATACCTGTGCGTCTAAAACTTAAGATTGCTTCGCTAGACACAGGATTTAATAACGCCACGGTATCGGAAAGAGCCTCGTGATTCATTTCAGCCACCCCTTCGGCAGCAGCACGACGTGCTACTACATTACTATCCCACACTTTTTTAGGAGTCGTGAGTTTTGCACGCGCCTCAACTTTTAAGCGTTTAACCCCTTGTGTCGCTTGAGCAAAAAGCGTCGCATCATCTAACACAATCTCTGGTTTAGGTAGAGGCTTGGGTGCTTCGGGTGTAATGCTGATTTGAGTCTCAAGTTGTTTTTTGAAATCTTGTAATAAGGAGCTTTTCATCATCGTCATTTTATGGCTAGTTCGTGGCTGTATTATCCTTGTTGTGTGTTTTGACTCAAGCGATAACCGCGCAAGGCTGTTACAATTAGCTATTATTTTGTGTTTTTGAGGATTTTGGCGTGGAAAACTCTCTGTTAATTGCCAAAGCAACGTTTGCCGATGCGGTAAATGAGCTGTCAAGTATTCGTGATTTTATTCGTTTTAGCGTGACGTGTTTACGCGCGGCTGATGTACATATTGGTCATGGCTCAGAAGACCCCTTTGCTGAAGCAACGGCTTTGGTAATGCAAACTTTATCGTTGCAATGGTCGGCAGATGCCGAAATTTTAGATGCCAAATTATTACGCAGTGAGCGTCAAGCGATTGTTGATTTACTCGAAAAACGGGTTAATGAACGCACGCCCTTAGGCTATTTGTTAAACCTCTCGTATTTTTGTGGGCATCCTTTTTATGTCGATGAGCGTGTGTTAATTCCGCGCTCACCTATTGCCGAACTCATCGAGAATGGCTTTGAAGACTATTTAAGCCAAGAGCCACAGCGTATTTTAGATATGTGTACTGGCTCGGGTTGTATTGCGATTGCCTTGGCGCATGTGTTTCCTGATGCGATTGTGGATGCAACAGATATATCTTTAGATGCGTTATCGGTGGCGGCGGTTAATATTGAGCATCATAATATGGGCGAAAATGTCAGCTTATTAGAGTCCGATTTATTTAATAAATTGCCTAATCAGCGTTATGACTTAATTGTGAGTAATCCGCCTTATGTTGACTCTAAAGACATGGCCGATTTGCCACAAGAATATCAACAAGAACCCGAACTGGCCTTAGCCGCAGGCGTGGATGGTTTAGATATTGTGCGTAAAATTTTGGCTCAAGCGGCGGACTATTTAACTGAAGATGGTTTGTTGGTGGTAGAAGTGGGTAATTCGGAATGGGCATTAGCGCAGTCTTATCCTGATGTAGAATTTAATTGGATTGAGTTTGCGCGTGGTGGTTCGGGCGTGTTTGCCTTAACAGCACAACAATGTCGTGATTATCAGCAGATTTTTGTGGAGAGTATCTAAATGGCAGGTAATACCATTGGCCAATTATTTAGAGTGACGACGTTTGGCGAGTCGCATGGTTTGGCCTTAGGCGCAATTGTGGATGGTGTGCCACCCAGTTTGGCGTTAACCGAAGCCGATTTGCAAATAGACTTAGACCGCCGTAAACCNNACACCCATTGGTTTGTTAATCGAAAACACCGACCAAAAATCTAAAGACTACGGTAATATAGCCAGCACCTTTAGGCCGGGTCATGCCGATTATACCTATACCCAAAAATATGGCTTTAGAGATTATCGCGGTGGCGGTCGTTCGTCGGCACGCGAAACTGCGATGCGTGTTGCCGCAGGCGGCATTGCTAAAAAGTATTTATTTGAAAAGTTTGGCGTACAAGTGCGTGGTTATGTGCAGCAAATTGGCCATATTAAAGCCACCGAATTAGATTGGGATTACGTAAACCAAAATCCTTTTTTTTGTGGCGACAAAAATACCGTGCCGTTATTTGAAGACTTAATTACCCAATTACGCCGTGATGGCACAAGCTGCGGCGCACGTTTATGTGTAGTGGCCGATAACGTGCCTGTAGGGTGGGGTGAACCTGTTTTTGACCGTTTAGATGCCGATATTGCCCATGCCATGATGAGCATTAATGCAGTTAAAGCGGTAGAGATTGGTGATGGTTTTGCGGTGGTTGAACAGTTAGGGCATCAAGCACGAGATGAGCTAACGCCTCAAGGCTTTACTGCTAATCATTCGGGTGGTGTACAAGGTGGTATTTCGAGTGGTCAACAAATTGTGGTGTCAATTGCTTTAAAGCCCACGTCGAGTATTACGACGGCTGGCCAAAGTATTGACCTAGAAGGCAATCCCATCGAGATGCTCACCAAAGGCAGACATGACCCCTGTGTGGGTGTGCGGGCAACGCCAATTGCTGAGGCAATGTTGGCGATTGTATTGATGGATCACTTTTTGCGTCATCGCGCTCAAAACGCCGATGTTGTGCCGCCATTACATCCTATTTAGCCATAAAAATATGTTCCCTCCCTTAATTTAGGGGAGGGCTAGGGTGGGGTTTAAATCCCCCTCTCCTTAGTAAGGAGAGGGTCGGGGTGAGGTCAACCCCCCTCCCAACCTCCCTTATTAGGTTGAGGGTTTTTAGACATAAAAAAGCCCTCTTATTGCGAGGTAAGGAGATAGTGAACTCGACGATGGATAGGAGGATCATCGACGGCACACCCAACGCAAAAGAGGGCAGACGCTTTTAATCATAGACAAAATAAAGCACGATGCAAGCTAACCTACTAAAACACTACATTTAAATTGCGTAAATTTTTTATCCACTTGGCGCAGCTATGGCATTTTCTTCTTCGTTAGCATGGCGTTTATCGGCTTTTTATTTTTTTTATTTTGCCGTATTAGGCGGCTTTATGCCCTATTGGGGCTTATACCTTAAAAACCAACATTTTGATGAAGCAGCGATAGGCCAGTTATTGGCTATTAGTATGCTAACCCGTATTTTTGCGCCCAGCTTTTGGGGTTATTTGGCCGACTCTACAGGTAAGCGTATTGAGTTAGTGCGCTTAGGCGCGTCAATGATTACTATATTTTGGGTCGGCATCTTTTTTGTGGGGCAGAGTTTTTGGCTCATGGCGGCGGTGCTATTTAGTTATAGTTTTTTTCAAAATGCCATTTTAGCGCAGTTTGAAGCAGTCACAATGTATCACTTACAATCCAGTCGTGCCGATTATGGCAAAATTCGCTTATGGGGTTCATTAGGGTTTATTGCCACCGTTGCAGGTTTGGGGGTGTTGTTTGATTGGGTAGCTATTTCATGGCTGCCACTTACGTTATTACTGTGTGCATTTGTTGCCGCAGTGATTAGTTTTTATATTCCACCGCCGCCTGTACAAATTGCACATGCTATTAAAAAACCATTATTAGACACCCTTAAACAAAGCAAAGTGTGGCGTTTTTTAGTGGTACATTTTTTATTACAACTGTCTCATGCGCCGTATTACAGCTTTTTTAGTGTGTATTTAGAAGAAAAGGGCTATAGCCGTACGGTGATTGGTTTTTTGTGGTCATTAGGCGTGTTGGCCGAAGTAGTCGCTTTTACCAAAACGCAGCGTTTATTAAGTAAGTTTAGCGAATATAATTTAATTCAATGCTGTTTGTTCTTGGCCGCTATACGTTGGTTAGCGATTGCGTGGGCGGTTGATATTCCTAGCATTTTATGGGCTGTGCAATTGC
>DDBM01000232.1 GCA_002333125.1 Moraxellaceae bacterium UBA2032
TATGCGCTCGTGCTAACACTTGCGACAATGGCACATTACTTAACTCGCCCACCCGTCTAAACATCGAGTCACGCTGATAACGCATAATGTTAAACACGGTTTGTCGTAAGGCCTTTGATGGAATTGTGCCTACATGAGTACAATTGCCGCCTACTTGGCCTCGACTATCAATCACCGCTACTTTTTTACCCTCTTTAGTCAGTTTCATCGCCGCACCTTCACCTGCGGGGCCTGCACCAATTACCACTACATCATAGTCATACAGCATCTTTTAAAACTCCATTGAGGAAGCAACGTTATGCCTGCAAGTGTAGGGTTTAGCCATGATATTGTCATGTACGTCAACGATTCTTAACAAAGAAAAATATTTTCTTGGTAAATAACGTCATTTATTGCCAAACAGTAGGACAAAAATCAAAATAACTGCAACAAAACAATGCTAGATTAAGTGTAACAGTGATTACACATCATTTTTAATGAGGTACGACTATGGTACGTTTTTTTACAGCGACTAAATACGTCACAGGATTTGCGTTACTTAGCTCTGCTTTTGTGGTTAATGCNNTTATCTCGTTATGCCAATGACCTTGCTCTGTATGCCAAAAAATGGAATGTTAACGCCAAAATTAAAGCTTATACCGACGAGCGTGTGGCGGCCGAAGATTTTAAAGCGGGTCAATGTGATGGTGTTGCCTTAAGCACCTTACGCGCCAAACAGTTTAATCGTTTTATAGGCAGCATTGACTCCATTGGTGCCGCACCTAACTATCAACATATTAAAGATTTAGTAGCCACCTTTAATCACCCTAAAATTTCACCCTTAACCATTCAAGGTGATTATCAAGTGATTACCGTCATGCCTTTGGGTGCTGCGTATGTGATGGTTAATAATCGCCATATTGACTCTATAGACAAAGCAACGGGTAAAAAAATTGCGGTGCTTGATACCGACAAAGCACAAACGCAATTGGTGCATTTATTAGGGGCGCAAGCCGTTAATACCGACTTTTATAACTTTGCCAATTTATTTAATAATGGTCAGGTTGATATTATTACCGCGCCTGCCATTGCGTTTAAGCCGCTAGAGTTAGCCAAAGGTTTGAGTGATTATGGTGGTATTTATCGCTTTCCTGTGACTCAAGTGACAGGAAGTATTTTGATTAATCGTCGTAAACTTATGCAGCAAATTCCTGACTTAGATGCACGTATTACTAAAATACGGCTTTATGCTTTAGGAGAAATGGACAAAACCATCGCTTTTATTGATACCCAAGAAAAAGCGATTCCAGAAAAATATTGGCTAGACTTAGCTAAAGCCGAAAAAATACGTTACCTAACCATGATGAAAGAAGCGCGCGAGCGTTTAACCAAAGAGGGCTTTTATGACCCACAAATGATGAGTTTAATGAAAAAAATTCGTTGTAAGCATCAACCCCAAAATGCCGAATGTGGCGTGTAATATTTAAGGGGAGTATTTACTCCCCTGCTTTTTAGCTTACAAAATCACTAATTAGTAGCCAATCAATCTGCCTCATCCTTGTATTTTGTAGCTGCTTGACCTAGTATCCTCTGCACGAAAAACACACACTTCACATAACAAAAACAATTAGGACACGCCCCTTATGAAACGTTTAAATACGCTTTCTAGCTCATTGTTTACAATGGGTCGAACTTTATTAAAAATAGCCAGTGCCAGTTTATTATGTAGCACTTTATATGCAGGTGAATTACTCTCTATTGCAGGTCAGCTTAACCCTAGCGAAAATGGCCTACCGCCACCGCTAGAAAAACCCTTAAAATTATCGGTTTGTTTTTTTGATATGCAGGGTAAAAATGGTGACTTTTATAGCAAAGCCAAAGACTTAGCTTTAATTGCTAGACGTTGGAATGTGATTGCAGATATTCAAGTTTTTACCGATGAGCGTGTTGCTGCCGACCATTTTAAAGCAGGTCGATGCGATGCTGCAGGTATTTCTACCATGCGTGCGCGGCAATTTAATTTGTTTATGGGCAGCCTTGAGGCGGTGGGTGGCATTACCACTTATGAGCAATTACGGCTCTTGTTAAGAACCCTGCTTGACCCCAAAATTGCTCCGTTAACCATTACCGAACCGTATCAAATTTTAGGGGTATTACCCGTTGGTGGCACTTATATTCATGTGCGTGACCACTCCATTAGCTCTATCGAAAAAGCCGCAGGCAAAAAAATTGCCGTTTTAGATTGGGACAAATCTCAAACCGAAATTGTTAACAAAATTGGTGGCCATCCTGTTCCTTCTAATTTATCTAGTTTTGCAGGTCAGTTTAATAATGGTCAGGTAGATATTATTGTCGCTCCCGCGATTGTGTTTAGACCTTTTGAGTTAAATCGTGGCTTAGGTGAAAATGGCGGTATTTATCGTATTCCTCTCACTCAAATGACGGCAAGTTTTGTTATTAACCGCGAAAAAATCAAAAAACAATTACCCGATTTAGATGATAAGTTAATTGCCTTTAGAGCCATTGCAGGGCAATTTGTAGACCAAATGCTGAACCAAACGTATGCTTGGATTGATAGAGCAGAGGCTGATATTCCTGCTCATTATTGGTTACCTGTTGATCCACAAAATGAGCAAAAATATGCAGATATGTTAAAAACAGCGCGTATTGAAATGACCAAACAAGGCTATTATGACCCTAAAATGATCGAGTTATTAAAACGTATTCGTTGCAAACTCAATCCCGAACGTGGTGAATGCTCTCAAACTGACGAGTAATTTTTTTTATAACACTTCCCTCCTCCTAGAGGGAAGCAGCCAACATGACATTTGACACTAATTTTTTAAGCCTATTCTCTTTAGACTGAATGTATTACCAAAGTTCGTACGAGCTTATAAGCAACAGCTAATGGGTCTAATTATGCTAAAAATATTACAACAAATCGTCTTGTTCTTGTGCTGTTTGGGTGTATTTACCAGCAGTTATGCCACCGAAGTCATGGCCTTTGGTCAAGGTTTAAAACCCAATGAAAATGGCTTGCCTCCTCCACTAGAAAAACCCCTTTATCTTTCGGTTTGTTTGTTTGATATTTTGGGCAAAAATGGCGATGTGTATAGCCGTGCTAAAGATTTAACGTTATTAGCTCGACGTTGGAATGTATTTGTAGATATTCAAGTATTTATGGACGAACGTATTACTGCCGAAAACTTTAAAGCAGGTCAATGTGAAGCGGCAGGTATTTCCACCCTACGCGCCCGTCAATTTAATCAATTTATTGGCAGTTTAGATGCCGTGGGTGCTGTGCCATCTTATGACCACATGAGAACCATTTTACATACCTTACTCGACCCCAAAATTATTCCGCTATCTATTACTGAGCCTTATCAAATTGTGGGTGTTATGCCTATTGGTGCGTTATATGTGATGGTGCGTGACCGCTCCATTAACTCCATCGAAAAAGCAGCAGGCAAAAAAATTGCCGTTTTAGATTGGGACAAATCTCAAGCTAAAATGGTCGAAAAATTAGGTGCGCAACCTGTTGCCTCGGACATTACTAATTTTGCAGGTAAATTTAACAACGGTCAGGTAGATATTATAGCTGCCCCTGCCATTGCTTTTCAGCCTATGGAGCTGTATCGCGGCTTAGGCGACACAGGTGCTATTTATAACTTTCCACTGGCACAAATTACAGGTAGCCTTGTGATTAACCGTGATTTAATTAGAAAAAAATTGCCCGATTTAGATCAAAAAATGATGAGTTTACGTGAAGTGGGTGTACAGTTTTTAGATCAAGTCTTAGACCAAATGTTTGCCTTTATTGATAAAGAAGAAAAGAAAATTCCTGCTAAATACTGGATGGAACTGCCACAAAAAGACCATGAAAAATATAATCAAATGATGCGTGAAGCACGTATTTTAATGACTAAAGATGGAGTCTATGACCCACGCATGATGAAGCTACTTAAAAAAGTACGCTGTAGACATGATGCTAGTTTAGCGGAGTGCTCCATGAATGATGAATAACAAGCCGTCAAAAAAGCCAATGCGTTTTGGCTATTTTAACGATAAAATAATTTTGAAAAACTCAAAAACAAGAGACTCTACAATGAATAAAATACTTCCTATATCTGTCATTTTAGCCAGCACGTTAAGCAGCTCGTGGAGCATGGCAGTAGAAGCACCTGCGCCTCGATCATTCGCCCAAACAATCAAAATGAAATTTTGTATTTTTGATATTGCAGGCACTAAAGGTGATGCTTATAACTATGCTAAAGACTTAGTATTAGAAGCCAAAAAATGGAATTTAGATGTCGATTTAAAAGTTTATACTGACGAGCGTGTAGCCGCCGAAGACTTTAAAGCAGGTCAATGTGATGGTGTTGCTATTTCGACAATGCGCGCTAAACAATTTAACTTTTTTGTTGGTAGTGTAGACTCACCTGGTGCATTACCTACCTTTGCTCATGTGCGCGAACTAGTTAATACTTTAGCCAATCCTAAACTCAATAGTTTAACTATTAATGGCCCGTATCAAGTTGCTGCCTTAATTCCATTAGGTGGTGCTTATGTGTTTGTAAATGACCGTGAAATTAACTCCATCGAAAAAGCCGCAGGCAAAAAAGTTGCNNGGTAAATTTAACAATGGCCAAGTAGATATTATTGGCGCACCTGCAGTTGCGTTTAGACCTTTGGAGTTATATCGCGGCTTAGGCGAAAAAGGGGCGATTTTTCGCTTTCCTTTATTACAAGTAACCGCCTCAATTATTATTAATCGTGACAAATACAAACATATTCCTGATTTTGACCAACGTATTATTAATATGCGTCAATTTGCTGCCAGCAAAATGGATATGGTCGAAAAACTAGTTAATAAAAGTGAGGACGATATTCCTGCTAAATATTGGTTAGACTTAACCCCTGCCGACAAAGAAAAATACACCACCCTGATGCGTGAAGCACGGATATCGATGACTAAAGAAGGCTTCTATGACCCCAAAATGATGGCCTTATTAAAGAAAATCCGCTGCAAAATTGAACCTACACTCGCTGAGTGTTCAAATAATCAAGAGACTGGTCGTTAGACTTCGTCTACGTTAGGGGTAAACACATGAGTTTACCCCTGCCCTAAGTAGTGCTAAGTCCGTTCCCTGAGCGGAGTCGAAGGGACAATTTATATGCCATCACTTATTGCCGTGCAGGAATGTGACCTCCCATACGTGCTGTAATTGACTGCGCTCCATCTCCAAAGCCTAAAGCATAATGTACCGAATTGGTCATGACTTTTTTAACGTAATCTCTGGTTTCTGAAAAAGGAATGGTTTCGGTATATACATCAACAGGTAACTCTACAGTAGCTTGCCATCTTTTGGCGCGTGATGGGCCTGCGTTATATCCTGCGGTAGCTAATACAGGTTGATTACCTAACTGTTTAAATACATGGCTAATATAATAAGTACCTAAACGCACATTAGTACCCACTTCATTGACCATTGCCGCGTGATACGGAATTTTTAGTTTATTGGCAACCCACTGTGCTGTTTTTGGCATGAGTTGCATTAAACCGCCCGCCCCAACGATGGAGCTGGCATTAATCACAAAACGGCTTTCTTGCCTAATTAAGCCATAGACCCATGCAGGGTCAACGCCCAATTCTTGGCTATAACTACGCACGACCTCTTTATAGGGTGTAACATAGCGTAAATTATAACTATGTAATTGTTGGGTTTTTTCGGCGGCGTAAATTGCACGGTCATACCAACGCACATTGGCAGCAGACTCGGCGGCGGCTAGTAACACTTTATCATCAACATTTTGTAAAGCCCAATTCCACTCGCGTGTTGCTTCTCCTCGAAGGTTTAAACGATATAAAGCTAAAGCGCGTTGAATATCTGCATTTTTAGCCACAGCCGCTTTATCTTTTTCGGTCACAACATAAACCGTAGGCTGAGAAGCTATTTTTCCGCCTAATCGGTCTTTGGCCAATAAAGCATAATAATCATCATCAACGGCTAATTGATTATAAAGTGTTTGCGCTACTTTTATTTTATCACTTTGATTTTCCATGGCTCTAGCACGCCAATATAACCATGCGCGTTGCTTTTGCTTTTCTACCGATAATAAATCAATAAAGGCTAATACATTTGGCCAATCTTGTACTCTAATTGCACTTCTAATCGCCCATTCTTTGTCGTCATCTGGCCAAAACACGTCTTTACTATAAGCAAACCATGTCACAGCGCGTGGGTCTTGGCGTTGTACCGCAATTAACGCTAATAATCGCCAACCATAAGGACGATCTTGATAATTAAAACGCTGCTGGATTTTTTGCCAATAATTAACCGCCTGCTCTAGGTCTTGACGTGCATAACGCGCCAATGCTGCTAAATATAATTCATGGCCAATGGCGGTTTCTACATCAGGATTAGCCAAATATAATTTTGGATTTTTACTAATTTGATTAAGTACATCATTAGATAAATCAATGCCTAATTGCCCTGCCAAACGCTTGGCAATGGTTTTATCACCACGCTGCAAAGCCAAACGTAAGCGTAGCCAATAGTCATCTTGACTTAAAGTATTACTCTGCTCTAATAAGACTAATAACTCCTGACACGCAGGCGGCAACTCTTTGGTTTCTAGCCAAAAATCTTGACGGGCGGCACTTAAGGCGGTTTTATCGCCTGTATTAATACGCGCAGTATAGCCATAACATTGATGTTCTATTTTTGGCCACACTAAACCACTATAAAATTGCACATAGTTTGGCCAGTCTTTACGCGCTGCCAATTCTAACAACCATTCACGGCGTAGTTGCTCAGTAAGCCATGTTGTAGGGTAAGTTTGTAAAAAATGAATCACCGCAATACTGTCTATTTTTTTAATTTGGCTACTTAACCAATAATAATCAATATATTCTGCCCACTCATCATTAAAAGTTTTTTGTTGAAAATACTTTGCTAATACCTCTATATTTTTTGAATCATAAGCAGCTTTAGCGGCTAAAAAATCTTTATCATCACCCCATGCACCTTGCATCACACTAATCAAACATAATGAGCTGAGTATCTTTTTAACCTTCGACATGTGCTTGCTCCTTAATGTTTAATCTAATTTTTTATCATATCGCGCCATCACACTTTAATAATAGACGCGCTGTGTAACAAACGCTCTTACGTTATTGAGTATAAGACAGGTATAATAGCCGCCCGATTTTGCTGTTTGTTGTAAAAAAATACCATGTCTAAAAAAGTTTATATCGAAACACAAGGCTGCCAAATGAACGAGTATGATAGCTCGCGCATGGCTGATTTATTGGGTGACTCTCATGGCATGGTACGCACCTATAACCCCGAAGAAGCCGACGTGTTATTAATGAACACCTGCTCTATTCGCGAAAAAGCCCAAGAAAAGGTGTTTTCGGAATTAGGCCGTTGGCGCAAACTCAAAGAAAAACGCCCCGAGGTTGTGATTGGTGTGGGTGGCTGTGTTGCTTCTCAAGAAGGCGAAACGATTCGTAAACGCGCCTCTTATGTAGATATGGTGTTTGGCCCACAAACACTACATCGTCTGCCTAAAATGTTAGATGAAAAACAAAAAAATAAAATCTCTATTGTCGATATTAGCTTTCCTGACATTGAAAAATTTGATTTTTTACCCGAACCCAAAGTCGAAGGTTACAAGGCCTATATTTCGATTATGGAAGGTTGCTCTAAATACTGTTCTTTTTGTGTCGTGCCTTATACTCGCGGCGAAGAAGTATCGCGTCCTTTTGATGATGTGATTGCCGAAATTGTGCATTTGGCAAGTCAAGGAATTCGTGAAGTCACTCTGCTTGGCCAAAATGTTAATGGCTATCGAGGCATTTATCACGATGGCGATATTTGTACTTTTGCCGAACTGTTAAAACACATTAACGAGATTGATGGCATTGGACGGATTCGTTTTACTACCTCGCACCCACTTGAATTTAATGATGATTTGATTGATGTTTATACCCAACTGCCTAAATTAGTGTCTCATGTGCACTTGCCTGTGCAATCAGGCTCGGATGCTGTGTTAGCCGCCATGAAACGTAATCATAGTGCCGAAGATTATTTGCAACGGATTCGTAAATTAAAAGTAGCACGGCCTGATATTCATATTTCGTCTGATTTTATTATTGGCTTTCCTAACGAAACTGATGATGACTTTATGGCCACCATGAATGTGATTGCCGACGTTGATTATGACCATTCTTACAGTTTTATTTACTCTAAAAGACCGGGTACACCTGCGGCAGAAATACCTGATACCGTGAGTGATGCCACCAAAAAAGAACGCTTAGTGCTGTTAAAGGCGCGTATTAAACAAAATACCGAGCGTAAAACCCGTGCTATGCAAGGCACAACACAACGCGTATTAGTTGAAAAAATTTCGAGTAAAGACCCAAATTATATGATTGGCACTGCCGAAAATACCCGTTTGGTTTTATTGCCAAGCAATCCTGCTTTACTTGGCCATTTTGCCGATGTAGTAATTGACGACATTGTGAGTATTAATACCGTACGTGGCCAAAAACTTGCATGGACAGAAGTACCTGTATAAATCCTTAACTGTCACAAATTAAGGCTATACTTGATACAAGCCCTCACCCCAACCTTCTCCCAAAGGGAGAGGGAGTTTTTGGAGATACTACTAGCTTGAACAGCCGTGCAACGACTCTCAGACAACTTTTATTAGAACCTCAAGAGCCACAGCGTTTACATAGCTTATGCGGTGCATTTCATCAAAACATCAAACAAATAGAACAACGTTTAGGCGTACATATTCAGCAACGCGGTTTTGTGTTTCAACTTAAAGGCACACTCGACGCGGTAGGTCATGCAGAGCGTTTGTTACAACGCCTTTATGAAGAAACAGCACAAAGCAAAGACTTATCTTCGGAGATGGTGCATCTTATGCTACAAACCAGCCAAGCAGAACTCATTGATACACCAACTGATAATACACCCGATCACTTTCCAGTGCTATATAGTCGCAAAGGGGGCATTCGACCTCGTGGTATTAACCAAGCCAATTATGTCTCCAGTATTTTAAAACATGATATTAGTTTTGGCGTNNGTGGCCAAACTCATCGAAAAACAAGTCATCGAAGTTGCCCCACTCGCTTATATGCGCGGTCGTACTCTTAATAATGCCTTTGTGATTTTGGATGAAGCTCAAAATACCACGCCCGAACAAATGAAAATGTTTTTAACNNTACAACGTATTGTAGAAGCCTATGAAGCATGGGACGAACATCACGCGCCCGTTGCACCACAGAGTCAGCGTTATGACTAAAACTTTATGCACCCTCTCCTTACAAAAAGCCAGTACAACCAAAGGCTTACCCACAAGTAACGATTTTAAAACATGGATTGGCATAGCGTTAGAGGCCGCAGGCTTTAAAAAACACTGTGAAATAGCGATTCGTTTAGTTGATGAAGCCGAAAGTCACGCGCTAAACTTGCAGTATCGTGGCAAAGATAAAGCCACAAACGTGTTGTCTTTTGAGAGTGCGTTGCCTAGCGAAGTGTTAGAT
>DDBM01000122.1:0-1822 GCA_002333125.1 Moraxellaceae bacterium UBA2032
TATCGTTTGATTACGGCTGTTCGCGGCTTTTGTTATAGGCGTGGTTGGTTTTCGGTAGCGGTTTTTCCTTTACCTGTGATTGTGGTCGGTAATATTACCGTTGGTGGTACAGGAAAAACGCCATTAACCTTAGCCTTGGTGAAGCACTTACAAGCACAAGGTTTTAAACCCGCGATTGTCAGTCGTGGGTATGGTGGGCAGACGCAGTATCCCGCATTAGTAACGGCAACAAGCCAAGCTTCAGAAGTAGGTGATGAACCGTTATTTATGTTTCAACAAACGCAAGTACCTGTGGTGGTTGCGCCGAAACGTGCCGAAGCGGTAGCTTGGTTAGTGCAGCAACATCATTGTGATGTCGTGTTATGCGATGACGGTTTGCAACATTATGCCTTAGCACGTGATATGGAAATTGTGGTGATTGATGCCGAGCGTGGTTTGGGTAATGAGCAATTATTACCACAAGGGCCGTTACGGGAAAATAAACAGCGATTGACGACAGTTGATTTTATCGTCGTCAATGGCAAGGGCACGTATCACTGTCCGCAGACGCATTTTGACATGACACTAGAGCCAGATGATTGGCTAACGGTAGGTTTAACGACAGGCATTGCGCCTAAACAGCCACAAACGATTCATGCCGTAGCAGGTATTGGTAATCCAGCGCGGTTTTTTGCCGCTTTAGAGCAGCAAGGTTTTCAGGTGATTGCTCATGCTTTTCCCGATCATCATGCTTTTCAGCTCAGTGATTTAACATTTGGCGATGATTTACCGATTGTTATGACGGCAAAAGATGCGGTGAAATGTGCGTCATTTCCATTAATAAATAGTTGGCAAGTGCCTGTAATTGCTACACTGTCTGGCTTGTTTTATGAACAACTCGATCAAAAATTAGCAGCTGTTCGTCAGCGTAAAAATGTAATCACGTCTCTCATTGAGTGAAATTGTATGTTAGATAAAAAATTATTAGCGATTTTAGTGTGCCCGATTTGTAAAAGTAATTTGGAGTACCATCCCCAACAGCAAGAGCTGATTTGTCGGGCAGATAGTTTGGCTTTTCCCATTCGTGATGACATTCCCGTGATGTTAGAAAACGAAGCACGGCATTTAACCCTAGACGAAAAATTAGGATAAGCCATGACTGCCTTTAAAGTCGTTATTCCTGCCCGTTATGGTTCGAGTCGTTTACCTGCTAAACCGTTATTGGATATTGCAGGTAAACCAATGGTCGCTCATGTTTATCAGCGCGCATTACTCAGTGATGCGCAGCAAGTGGTGATAGCCACAGATGATGAACGCATCTTTAATGTCGCCAAAGACTTAGGCGCGACAGTGGTCATGACCTCAGCTGAGCACCCTTCTGGCACAGACCGTCTGCAAGAAGTCGCGCAAAAAATGGGCTGGGCCAGTGACGATATTATTGTCAATGTCCAAGGTGATGAACCGCTGATTCCTCCTGTAGTCATTAATCAAGTGGCAGCTAATTTAGCGGCACATCCGCAAGCAGGTATCGCAACTTTAGCGGAGCCGTTGCACGACATTGGCCAATTGACTAATCCTAATATCGTCAAGTTGGTGCGTGATTATCAAAATATGGCGATGTATTTTAGCCGTGCGCCTATGCCGTGGGCGCGCGATGCTTTTGCTCAAGCAATTACCGCATTGCCTGTACCTGAACTCTATTTGCGGCATTTAGGTATTTATGCTTACCGTGTCAGCTTTTTAAATGCTTACGTGCAATGGCCTCCTGCGCTACTGGAACAAATTGAAGCCTTAGAGCAATTGCGTGCTTTATATTATGGCGTAAAAATTCACGTTGATTTAG
>DDBM01000122.1:1915-2965 GCA_002333125.1 Moraxellaceae bacterium UBA2032
AGATTTTAAAAAGTTTGATTACGTGTTGGTGATGGACAAGCATAATTTTGGTGAAATGGAAAAAGTGCAAAAATACTGTAAAGATGCGACGGCCAAATTACAGTTATTTTTGGATTATCATCCCGATAAAAAAGGCCAAGAAGTACCTGATCCTTATAGTGGTGGTGAAAATGACTTTGAAGCGGTGTTAGATTTAGTGGAAGTTGCTGCGGCTAATTTACTGAAAACGCTGTTGACGGAAAAAGGGCTGACCAATTGCGCTTGTTAGGTTTTAATCATTTATGTTTTTAGAAAATGCATCGTTACATGCTCGTAATACCTTTGCTATTGCCGCAAGCAGTCGTTTTTTGGTTGAAGTGACGACATCTGCGCAGCTTGTCGATTTATTACAAACCGTCACCGCTAAAAATCTGCCTGTTTTAGTGTTAGGTGGTGGTAGCAATATCGTCTTTAGCCAAGACTTTGCAGGTCTTGTTATTTGCCCCAAACTCATGGGCATTCGTTGTTTAGAAGATAAAAATGATTCCGTGATTATTGAAGCAGCCGCAGGTGAAAATTGGCATGATTTTGTCCAATATTGCCTTGCCCAAGGCTGGTATGGTTTAGAAAACTTGTCGCTGATTCCTGGAACAGTCGGCGCCGCACCGATCCAAAATATTGGTGCTTATGGTGTTGAGATCAAAGACTGTTTTTATAGTTTAACGGCAGTGGCGCGACAAACAGGTGTAGCGCGTGAGTTCTTGTTGGCGGATTGTCAGTTTGGTTATCGAGATAGTGTTTTTAAACAAGAATTAAAAGATGCTTATATAATTACCCATGTCCGTTTTCAATTATCCAAAAAGGCAACGGTCAAACTGCNNCCCCAAGCGCAATTTAGTGGGTTAAAACATCAATATCCGAATATCGTGGCCTATCCTCAAGGTGAGCAGGTCAAACTCGCCGCAGGTTGGTTAATTGAACAAACAGGTTGGAAAGGGCGGACTTTGGGTAAGGCAGGGGTCTATGAAAAGCAAGCACTGGTGCTGGTTAATCGGGGTGGGGCACAAGGCG
>DDBM01000197.1:0-1590 GCA_002333125.1 Moraxellaceae bacterium UBA2032
GACCTTGAGCCATACCATAACCTGGTACAATGATGACACTGCTGGCATTAGACATTAAAAAACCCGCATCATCAGGCGAACCTGATTTGTGATTTTTTTGCTTTTGCTCACCCGAATCAACCATTGCGCCTGCAGCTGCGGCACCAAAACCACCAAACAACACATTCATTAACGAACGGTTCATGGCTTTACACATCACGTACGACAAAATCGCACCCGATGAGCCAACCAACGACCCTGCAATAATCAACATGGAGTTATTTAAGGTAAAACCAATACCTGCCGCAGCCCAACCCGAAAAGGAGTTAAGTAACGACACCACCACGGGCATATCACCGCCACCAATAGGCGCAATCCAGATATAACCTAAAGCCAAGGCAAAAGCGGTCATAATATAGAATGAATTAATATCTTCACTCACAAAATAGTTACCACCAAAACCTAACATCGCCACAAATAATGTGGCTTGTACTGGCTTAACCCATGACCCTTTAACGGTTTTTGCCCATTTTTTGGCGGCCAATTTGCCATAAGCAAACACCGAAGCCGTAAAGGTAATTGCACCCACAAAACAACCCACAAACAATTCAAAACGATGAATGGCATCGTGTGCATTGCCTGAATGTAATACCGCTGCAATCGCAATACATACCGCCGACAAACCCACTAAGGAGTGCATCATGGCCACTGTTTCGGGCATTTGTGTCATAGGTACGGTTTTGGCACGATAAATACCAATCGCGGCACCAGCAACCATTGCCCCTATAATCAAACCAAGAACAGGGTTAGGTGCAACAAAAAAAGTCGTGGCCACGGCTAAAGCCATACCTGCCATACCATAACGGTTACCCATAATGGCTGTTTTAGGACCAGATAAACCGCGTAGGGTTAAAATAAATAATATTGCGCCAACGAGGTAAAACCAATCAGCATATTGAGCGAAACCTTGCATTGTCATCACCCCTTATTTCTTTTTCTTTTTGAACATACCAAGCATACGTTCGGTTACGGCAAAGCCACCGAAGATGTTGATACTGGCCAAAAAGACGGCAAATGCGCCAAGTAAACTGGTTGCAGTCATGGTACTACCTTCGATAGTGACTGCTTGTAACATCGCGCCAACGACAATAATGCCCGATAACGCGTTAGTCACCGCCATTAATGGTGTATGCAACGCAGGGGTAACACCCCAAACCACATAATAACCCACAAAAATCGCAAGGACGAAAATCGTGAATACACTGACAAAAGGAACACTGGCTGCGTGTTCTGCTGCTTGCACAGCAACTTGAGCAACTTCATTCATGATTTAGCTCCTCACTTTTTGTTAAATAACAATTCGCCTGCTTGAGTAATCAGCAAGGCTTTTTGAATTTCGTCTTCTAGGTTAATAACCAGTTGGCCTTCTTTGTTAAACAAAGTGATGGCAAAGTTATAAACATTATTGGCATAAAAAGCCGACGATTGAGCGGCGAGTGTGGCAGGGATATTAGGAATACCCATGATTTTAACGCCATTTGGAGTAGTGACGATTTCATTAACCACAGAGCCTTCGACGTTACCGCCCGTTTCTACTGCCATGTCCAAAAT
>DDBM01000197.1:1696-8647 GCA_002333125.1 Moraxellaceae bacterium UBA2032
ACACCCATAATAATCACACGTACTGGCTTAGCTGTACCTGCTGAGGTCATAAACATAGGGAATGGGCGTTGATATTCGTTAGCGGCTAACAATACCGACTTGTAACCTGCCAAGTTAGACTGTGAGGACAATACGTCCATATTTTGCGCGCGAGATAAAGTGCGCGGCAACAACTCTAAGGCAAAACATTGGGCATTTTTGGCCGCAAAAGCTGCTAGGTTGGGATTACGATAGGGGTCGAACATTGCAACAACGGTTGCCCCATCTTTAATCAGCGCAATTTCTTCGGCTGTTGGTGCTTGCACCTTAAGAATGATGTCGCTGGCATATGCCGTTACAGCATCATTAACTATGGATGCGCCTACTGCGCTAAAATTGGCATCTGGCACACTGGCATTAACACCAGCACCCGCTTGCACCACCACTGTATGCCCTGCCGCAATAAATTTTTTTACGGTGTCTGGCGTGGCTGCAACACGTGTTTCGCCAGCGATGATTTCCGCTGGAATTCCGATTTGCATGGTCAACCCTCAATCTGAGTTTCACAACGAGGACTTAAACACTAACGGCCAATTGTTTGTGACAAACAACACGTTAGTTGCCCATTAAAGAGCGTCAATCCCCAACTTAAAGCTAGTTTTGGCTTGTGACCAACTAGCCCCCTACAAAACAGGACTTACGCATTGCACCCAAATAACCGCGTAAGTCTTAAAAAGTCAAAGGCGCAAGATTGTACTCTACCTTGAGTGATATTTTTAGCGTGAATACCAACATTTTTTATTTTTTTATGCTTTTAGCTTGCAAAAACCACCTTTTTATACTTATACAGGTGTCTTTTAGCCAATACTTTCGCTGAAATAGTTTTTTTAAAGTCATTATTGGTCAATTGTTTGCACACACCACCCCATCTCACGACTAAAACTGAGCCAGTTAATGTTAAAGCCTTCAACAAAGTCTTTTTTTACACCGACCTTAATTGGCACATGGTATGTGTTGTTTTCGGCAGTGTTGTTTTCGACTAAATCTGTTTTTGTTAAAATGGCCTATCAATACGCTATAGATGCCACCATTTTATTAAGCTTACGCATGATGTTTGCACTGCCTTTTTTTTTAGTGATGTTGTATTTAGCACCTCCCATACGCCACAAATTAAACACTAAAGATTATCTAGGCTTATGGCTTGCAGGGGTGTTTGGTTATTATGGCGCAAGTATTTTAGACTTTTGGGGGATGGAGTTTATTAGTGCCAGCTTAGAAAGACTGATTTTATTTATGTATCCCACATTAACCGTATTTTTAGCGGCTTTATTTTTTAAAACGAAAATTTCTAAACAAACATGGCTTGCCATTGTCATTAGTTATATCGGTATGATATTGGTTTTTGTGGGTAATCAACACGAAGAAAGCACACATCTTGTTTTAGGCAGTAGTTTAGTGTTTTTAGGGGCATTAGCTTATGCAGGTTATTTGGTTGGTAGTGGTCATTTGATTGGTCGTTTTGGGGCGGCACGTTTTACCTCATTAGCCTTAGTTATTGCCACGTTATGTTGTTTTGTTCATTTTTTGATGAGTCACTCTTTAACCAAACTCACTCAGTTGCCGTCACAAGTTTGGTTGTTGAGTGCTGTTTTAGGCTTTTTTTGTACTTTTTTGCCTGCTACATTATTAACACAAGGCATACGTCGTATCGGTGCGCCTCAAGCAGCACTGATTAGTGGCGTTAGCCCTGTGATTACCTTAGCATTAGGGGCATGGTTGCTTAATGACAATTTAACCTTATGGCAGTTTTGTGGTGCAGGATTGATTTTATTAGGGGTGATGTTTATTTCTTATAAGCCAATGCGTGTTAAATAAGATGGGTCGCGTTGCCTTGACCCATCCTACACACTGTTTAGGGTTTAACTTCGTCCACGTCAACTACATCTTCTTCAACAAATTCAGACTTAGGCATAATCATAAAGTCTTCTTTGTTTAAGCCCATCGCCAGCGCATAAGTGGTCGCAATATAAATAGACGAATATGTACCCGCAAATAAACCCAATAACATCGCCACCGAGAACCAATATAAAGCGGGGCCACCCAAGAATAATAAAGCAACCACGACCACGACCACTGTTGCGACGGTCATAATGGTACGGCGTAAGGTTTCAGTTAAAGAAATATCTAAAATTTCGATGGTATCGGCACGGCGTAGTTTACGAAAGTTTTCACGAATACGGTCAAACACCACAATCGTATCATTGATGGAATAACCAATTAACGCTAACACGGCCGCTAACACTGTTAAATCAAATGGCCAACCCATTATCGAAAAAATACCGACCACAAATAACGTGTCATGGATTAAAGAAGTCACCGCGCCCACCGCAAATTTAAAACGGAAACGGAACGCAACATACACCATCATCAAAAACAAGGACAAACCCAACGCAATCAATGATTGAGCATATAACTCCGAACCCACTTGCGAACCCACAGAATCCACTTGGCGCAAAGTGGCTTTGTTTTGGCTATCAAACTGAGCCGCTTGTAATACACGCTGACCAATTTCACCGCCTGCTTTTTCTTGTGGAGGCATCCGAATCAAAACATGACTTGCTGTACCAACGTGTTGCACCACAGTATCTTTAATGCCAGCCTTTTCTAACGCTTCTTGTACTTGTGCTTGTTCTACAGGTTTGACATAAGCCAACTCTACCGAAGTACCCCCTGTAAAATCTAAACCCAAATTTAGACCTTTAGTAACAATAGACACCAAGCCAATGAGTACTACAATCAGTGAAAATACTGCCATTGGCACACGAATTCGCATAAAAGGAATAATTTTTGCCTCAGCCATGACCTTGCTCCTTAAATACTTAATTTGGTAACACGGCGGTTACCATAAATGATTTGCACCACCGCACGAGTCATGGTGATGGCGGTAAACATGGAGCAAAGAATACCAATCGCTAAGGTCACAGCAAAACCTTTGACGGGACCTGTACCCACCGCAAACAAAATAAAAGCCACAATCAACGTGGTGATGTTGGCATCTAAAATGGTGACATACGCTCTATCGTAACCTGCAATAATTGCGCCTTGTGGCGATTGTCCTGCGCGCAACTCTTCCCTTATTCGCTCATAAATCAATACATTAGCATCTACTGCCATGCCCACCGTCAAAACAATCCCTGCAATACCCGGTAAACTGAGCGCCGCCCCAATCGCTGACATAATCGCAATCATCATCGCCACATTCATAAATAAGGCTAAGTTGGCAATAAAACCAAATACTCGATAGACAATCATCATTAACACAGCAACCGCAATAAAGCCCACTTGGGTGGACATCATGCCTTTATCAATGTTGTCTTGACCTAAACTCGGGCCAATGGTGCGCTCTTCAACAAAATACATTGGCGCGGCCAAAGCCCCTGCGCGTAACAACAAGGCCAATTCGCGGCCTTCTTCGGGAGAGTCTAAACCTGTAATCCTAAAGCTTGAGCCTAACATTGACTGCACGGTGGCGCGATTAATGATATTTTTTTCTACATAAGGCTCACGCACTTCGATAGTTTTGCCATCTGCGTCAGTCATGTATTTAATGCGCTGTTTACTCTCTACGAATAACACCGCCATTTGTTTACCTACATTGTCGCGTGTGGCTTCGGCCATCATTTTGCCGCCACGACTATCCAGCGTAATATTCACTTGTGATTTAGAGTATTCATCAAAACCAGATTGGGCATTAACGACGCGGTCACCTGTCACAATCTTTTTACGTTGCAACAATACAGGTTCGTTGGTTTTAGCCATGGTAAACAACTCTGTACCTGCAGGCGCAAAACCATCGGCAGAGGCTTGGTTTTCCCAATCCACAAATCTAAATTCTAGGGTTGCGGTACGCCCCAAAACACGCTTGGCTTCGGCGGTGTCTTGCACACCTGGTAATTGCACAACAATACGATTAGCCCCTTGGCGTTGTACAACAGCCTCAGCCACACCGAGTTCGTTAACACGATTACGCAAAGTGGTTAAGTTTTGCTCAATGGCATAATCCGAAAATTCTTTAAGTTTTTGTGGGGTAAAGCCCAAATCTAAATACAATGCCCCTTCTCGTGTGGCAGGCAACATCACAAACTCACGAAACTCAGGTGCTAATAACTCTTTGGCGGCAGCGCGGTCTTCATCTTTTTCAAATTTAACCGTTAATCCGCTAGGTACATCGCTCACGGTGCGATAAGCAATTTTAGCGTCGCGTAATTTACTTTTAATATCGGTGGTATAGGTTTCTTGACGTTGTTCTAAAATTTTAGACATATCCACTTCTAACAAAAAGTGAACTCCGCCGCGCAAGTCTAAACCCAACTTCATGGGTGATGCACCTAAACTAGATAACCATACTGGCGTAGTAGGTGCTAAGTTTAAAGCAACCACATAACTATCACCCAAAGCACGTTTGATGGCTGCTTGAGCTTTTAATTGGCTATCACTGGTTTGAACACGCAACAATGCGCCTTTGGCTTGCACTTCTGAGCCATGATAGGCCAAGCCTGCTTGTTTAAGGGCAGACTCCGCTTGTTGTAATACCGCTTGGTCGGCCTTAATGCCTGCATTTGCGCCCGTAATTTGAATTGCGGGTTCATCAGGATATAAATTAGGTAATGAATAAATTGCACTGACACATAATACCAGCACAATGAGAATGTATTTCCAAACGGGATAACGCATAGCTGTTCTTTCGTGATAGCGACTAAGACCACCTTGTTTTAACACAACAAAGTGGTCTTAATCTGGGTTATTTTTAGTCTTTTTTAAGATTTGTAGCCGTGCTAGTACCTGTACCAACACCTTTTAACGTGCCTGTAGGCAAGGTAGCTAA
Source organism: Moraxellaceae bacterium UBA2032 (assembly GCA_002333125.1). Classification (GTDB taxonomy): domain Bacteria; phylum Pseudomonadota; class Gammaproteobacteria; order Pseudomonadales; family Moraxellaceae; genus Agitococcus. The sequence continues at coordinate 6,561 of DDBM01000197.1, forward strand.
TACAGAGGCTTTTTGAATTTTTACCGATAGATTGTCGTTAATTTCAACCACGGCATAATCTTCATCTACCGTTTTTACTTTGCCTAATAAACCGCCAGCAAAAACAATTTCGTCACCTTTTTGAATACCTGTCATTAATGCTTGATGCTCTTTTTGACGTTTTTGTTGTGGCCTCCATAACAAAAAGTAAAACACCAACATAAATACCACCAACATCGCAATATTGGCAAATGCGGACGGCTCAGCCGCTGCGGGTGCTGCTGCATAGGCATCGGCAATAAAAAAGCTCATCGTTTTCTCTCTCTATTAAAGTGCAGGAACGGGTAAATCACGGCGCGCGTAAAAGTCACTCACAAAGTCGCTCAATGTACCGTTTTCGATGGCACTACGCAAACCAGCCATCAAACGTTGGTAATAACGCAGGTTGTGTAGTGTGCCTAACATTGCGCCCAACATCTCGCCGCATTTGTCTAAATGATGTAAATAAGCACGACTAAAATTAAGGCAAGCATAACAATCACAATGCTCATCTATGGGCGACTGGTCAATTTTATACTGACTATTACGAATTCTTACCACACCATCAGTAACAAAATAATGACCATTACGGGCATTACGGGTCGGCATGACACAATCAAACATATCCACACCACGACGCACCGCTTCAACAATATCTTCGGGTTTGCCCACGCCCATTAAATAACGTGGTTTGTCTTGGGGTAATTTAGTGGGGACATGGTCAAGGATTTTCAACATTTCGTCTTTAGGTTCACCTACCGACAAGCCGCCAATCGCATAACCATCAAAACCAATATCGGTTAAACCTGCTAAAGAAACATCACGCAAGTTTTCATACATGCCACCTTGAACAATGCCAAACAAGGCATTGGGGTTGCCTTCGTGAGCCACTTTACAACGTGCCGCCCAACGCAAACTCAACTCCATTGACTCACGGGCTTCTTTTTCGGTGGCAGGATACGGGGTACATTCGTCAAAAATCATCACAATATCAGAGTTTAAATCTCTCTGTATTTGCATCGACAACTCTGGTGTTAAAAACACTTTAGAGCCATCAATCGGGGACTGAAACTTAACCCCCTCTTCGCTAATTTTGCGTAACGCACCTAAGCTAAATACCTGAAAACCACCAGAATCAGTCAAAATCGGTTTATCCCAATTAATAAACTGATGTAATCCGCCAAACGGTTTAATGATTTCGGTAGTGGGGCGCAACCATAAATGAAAGGTGTTACCTAAAATGATTTCGGCACCAATGTTGGTGATGTCACTAGGAAACATCCCTTTGACCGTGCCATACGTACCCACAGGCATAAAGGCAGGGGTTTGTACTGTGCCATGTTGTAGCGTTAGCTCGCCACGACGCGCAATACCATCGGTGGCCAAAAGTTTAAATTGCATGGATTAACGCTCCAAAAACATGGCATCGCCATAACTAAAAAATCGATATTTTTGTGCAACAGCTTCGGCATAGGCCGCCATTACTCGCTCTTGTCCTGCAAAAGCACACACCAACATTAACAAGGTCGATTCGGGCAAATGAAAGTTAGTAAACAAGGCATCTATTACCTTCCACTCATAGCTTGGGTAAATAAAAATTTGGGTATCGCCCGACCACGCACCTATTTGGCCATTATTGTATAAAGCGGCACTTTCTAAGGCTCTTACGCTGGTTGTGCCAATAGCAATCACGCGGCCACCGTTAGCTTTGGTGTTGTTAATGGCATCTACGGTTGCTTGTGGCACGTCTAGCCATTCGCTGTGCATTTGATGGTCACGAATATCAGCAGTGCGAACAGGTTGAAACGTCCCTGCCCCAACGTGCAAAGTTACATAGGCAAAACTTGCACCTGCTNNGGCATTTGGCCATGTTGTGCTAATACGCCACGTACAGGCTCACTAAACTGCAACTTAAATAAATCCCCTACCCGTTCAATCATTAAGGCGTTAATGGTGCCTTGTGCAAAAAACAGCGTTGCCCCTGCTTTGGGAGAGTTACTGGCGCGTAAATGCACCAAAGCGGTGACATCATCAATGATTCTCTCAACCAACACTTCAATATTGCCGCC
>DDBM01000136.1:0-3863 GCA_002333125.1 Moraxellaceae bacterium UBA2032
CGCTTTGTGTTGACCTGCGGTCATAGTACGGTCTTCTACACCCAATTTCTTGGTCAACTCTTGTATGCCAAACCCCTGCATGATTACCCCAATAGAACCCACTAAACTGGCAGGACTGACATAAATTTGGTCGGCAGCCGACGCAATATAATAAGCACCTGACGCGCCAAGGTCGGTAATCACAGCGTACAATTTTTTGTTGGGGTATTTGATGCGTAATTGCTTAATTGCATCATACACATAGGCTGATTGCACAGGGCTACCGCCAGGGCTATTAATGCGTAGTACCACTGCTTTACTATTTTTAGCTTCAAAAGCATCGGTTAAACTGCTAATTAAATCATCGGCATTGGCATCGGTGCTATCAGCAATCTCACCTTTTAATTCAACAATGGCCAAATGCTCCGCGCTTGTTTCGCCTACACTTTTGCCACCTTTAGAGGGTGAGGTAACCATCACTAAAATAACAATTAAGTATGCAAAAGTTAGCAACTTAAAAAAGATACTCCAACGGCGTGCCTTTTTTTGTTCCTCTACTGATGCTAAGGTTATTTTTTCTAAAAGCTGCCATTCACGGCCATTGTTGTCACTCATTGTTTTTTCCTAATACAAATAATCATGTAATTGATAAAGGCTATCGACAATTGCCATGGGTTGATACTGTTTTAAGGTATCAATACTGTGTACGCCATAAGACACGCCTAAACGTGGCATGGCAATCGCTTGTGCCATTTCCATATCGTAACTGGTGTCACCAATCATAATACTGTCTTGCGGTGAGGTTTGCGTATACGCCAATAACTCTTGCAACATTAAAGGATGAGGTTTAGAGGCGGTTTCATCGGCACAGCGCGTTGCCACAAAATAATGTCCAATGCCTGTTTGTGCTAATACTCTGTCTAATCCTAAACGACTTTTACCTGTTGCAATCGCTAATAAATAGCCTTGTTGCGTTAATTGCGCTAATAAAGGCTCTGCCCCTGCAAATAATTCACTTTTAGCCGCACTATGAGCAATAAAATGTTGCGCGTATTGCTGACGAATTGCTTCTCTTGCTACTGCATTTGCCTTTGGAAACAACAAGGCAATCGCTTCGGGCAAACCCAAACCAATAATATGACGCACCTCTGACACACTAGGCACAGGCTCACCCAACACATAAGCCGCTTGTTGCATACTATCCACAATATGCGCCACCGAGTCCATCAGTGTGCCATCCCAGTCAAAAATCGCTAATTTATACGCGGGCATTTCGTAACTTCTCTAACATTAAAACCAACTCAGGGGCTAAAGGGCAATGCAATCTGAGTGGCTGTTCTTGATTGGGCATTTTTAAGGTGAGGTCTTGGGCGTGTAAAAACAAGCGACTTAAACCCCATTTATCTTTGGCGGCTTTGTTATTTTCGTTAGAGGTATATTTTTCGTCGCCTAAAATGGGATGACCCAAAAATTGGGCATGTACTCGAATTTGATGGGTACGGCCTGTTAAGGGTCTGGCTTCAACTAAAGTACAGTCCTCAAAACGCTCAATCACTTTAAAATGGGTTTCGGCGGCTTTGCCATCACGCGAGACACGCACCACTCGTTCGCCAGAGGCTAAATTGCTTTTATCTAAGGGCGCAGTTACCTTATGACTACCGCCTTTAAGTTTTCCTGCTAACAAGGCAATGTACACTTTTTGCATTTTGCCATCGCGTAATTGCTCGTGTAATACACGCAACACGCTGCGTTTATCCGAAATCATTAACAAGCCAGAGGTATCACGGTCTAAACGATGCACTAATTCCAAAAATTCTTTTTGAGGATAAATAGCACGTAAGGCTTCGATTGCGCCATAAGCCACACCACTGCCACCATGCACCGCCAAACCTGAGGGCTTATTAAGGGCAATAATGCCATCTTGGTTATACAAAATACGGTCAGATAAACTTTTAGATAACTGCGGACTAGGTGTAGGAATAGGTTCTTTTTCGCTTAAACGTAACGGCGGCACACGCACCACATCATTAATTTTTAAACGATAATCGGGCTTGACCCGCCCTTTATTAACGCGCACTTCACCCGTTCTTACAATACGATACACCAAGGTACGCGGCGCACCTTTTAATGCCGTGATTAAAAAATTATCTAAACGCTGACCATCGTTGTTTTCGGTGATGGTTACAAAGTGTACTGCCGCAAGGCTTGAAGTATCAGTCATAAAAATGCTTACTATTTAAACAAGAAAAAAACCATTGTTGATTTAACAAACAACAACAAACTAATCAGCTATACAAGCGTAAAAAATGTGTGAGCTTTGCGTAGAGTCTGTTATAGTCGTGCCTGCCAACCGTTTGCGTTGATTCACCTAACAGCCAAAGACCTTAACTATCTTGGTGTTAGCCAATGGCAAACGGATTATATAGGCAAATCGTGTGTTTGTATGGGCTTTTATGCAGCGGAATTAAACCGTTCCCATCGCACTCAACCATGAGCAGAGTTTAGATTTTTACGCACAATGCGTTATAAATACCCAAACTCTAACAAAGTGGCTTAGGCCACAAATACCACAGACACTGTATGTTGTGGACGACATAGAAACGAATTTTTAAGTACATCCCTTTTAAAATGGGATTGCTTTGCGAGTAGTTACAAACTACCGCCCTAAAACTTATTTTTGCCACTCCTTGAGGTTTGGCAGGCCGACTAATGAGCCGTCGTTTCTTTGCGCCCTGCATAACGTGTCACTTGTTTAGGTGACAACCTTCCATGAAACGTATGTTAATCAATGCAACACACGCCGAAGAAACCCGTGTTGCGCTAGTAGATGGTCAACGCTTATATGATTTTGACCTCGAACATCACTCCCGCGTACAAAAAAAAGCCAACATCTATAAAGGTCGAGTGACTCGTGTAGAACCTAGCCTAGAAGCCGCTTTTGTGGATTTTGGTGCTGATCGTCATGGCTTTTTACCGTTAAAAGAAATCTCTCGAGAATACTTTCATCGCCAATCACGCGATATGGGTCGTGTCACCATTCGTGATGCGATTCAAGAAGGCCAAGAAATTATTCTACAAGTCGAAAAAGAAGAACGCGGCAACAAAGGCGCGGCTTTATCTACTTTTATTTCTTTAGCTGGCCGTTATTTGGTATTAATGCCCAATAATCCGCGTGCTGGTGGTATTTCGCGTCGTATTGAAGGCGAAGAACGTGAAGAACTCAAAGAAGCCTTAAACTCCATCACCATTCCTAGTGATATGGGTGTGATTGTACGTACCGCAGGTTTAGGCCGTAGCCCCGAAGAATTACAATGGGACTTAGACTATTTATTAACCTTGTGGAAGTCTATTAGTCAAGCTGCGTCGCAAAGTGCAGCTCCATTTTTGATTTATCAAGAATCAAATGTGATTATTAGAGCAATCCGCGATTATTTGCGCGATGACATTGACGAAGTGTTAATCGACAGTGAAACGGCCTACAACCAAGCGATTGAGTTTGTGCGCCAAGTAATGCCTAACTTTCAAAGTAAAATTAAATTTTATCGTGATTCTGTTCCTCTTTTTAATCGTTATCAAATCGAAAGTCAAATCGAAACTGCTTATCAACGCGAAGTAAAACTACCTTCTGGTGGCTCAATCGTGATTGACCCAACCGAAGCCTTAGTTTCTATTGATATCAACTCGTCACGCTCTACTAAAGGCAGCGACATCGAAGAAACCGCGCTTAATACCAACATGGAAGCCGNNTTACGCGATATTGGTGGTTTGATTGTGATTGACTTTATTGACATGACACCGCCTAAACATCAACGTATGGTTGAAGATAAACTACGTGATGCCTTGGCAATGGATAGAGCGCGGGTGCAAATTGGCCGCATTTCGCG
>DDBM01000136.1:3917-6877 GCA_002333125.1 Moraxellaceae bacterium UBA2032
TTAGAAGCGCGTAGTGGCGTAAAGGTAATTATTTTACCTAATCCGCACTTAGAAACTCCACACTACGAAGTATCACGTGTACGTGATGTTAGCCAAGACGATGATTACGATAGCCCTGCGTCATTTCAACAAGTCGAAAACTTCCGTCCTGTGATTGAAGACAACGGTTTGTATAATAGTGAAGAAAAAGTCACTAATCGCCGTCAAGAAGCAGCAGTTAAAACGCTTCAACCCGAAACACAAGCTCCTGCATCTCGTACAAGCCTAAGTGCTGCACCACAAGCACCAAGCCCTCAAGTGATTGATGCCGACAATAAAAAAGGCTTTTTTGCTTGGTTTTCTAATTTATTTGCTGGCGCTTCTGATATTGCTAATCAAATAGATAGCAAATTAGCAGGCACAAGTAACAACAACAGTTATAGCAAAGTACCTACTACCGCTACGCCTACTCATGTAGCTGCTGCACCCGATGCTAACGCCATTGCGCCAGCACCACGCAGCACACAACGTGATGTACGCCCAACGCGTGAAGTGCGTCCTACACGTCATGAGCAAGAGTATCGTAATGAACGTGATACACGTCATAACCCACGCGCTGAGTCGGTAGAAATTACACCGCGTGAGCCACGTCCTGCACGTGAACAACGTCCAACGCGCACTGAAAATGACTATCGTAACGAGCGTAATACACCGCGTGTTGACCAAGAGCAATTACAAGCACAGCGCGAGCCGCGTCCTGCACGTGAAGCACGTCCAATGCGTGAAGCACGTCCTGCACGTAATCAAGATGCTTTAGAAGTTAATGCAACTTCTTTGCCGCTTGAAGCAACACCTGCGACACACGTTGAGCATGAAGAACAGCAACGCCGCCCGCAACGTCGTGAGCGTCCTAATGGTCATGGCTTTAATCGTCGTCAACGTCCACCACGTGAACGTGACAACCAAGTGTTAAATGAGCAAACACAATTTGTGGGTGAAGCACCGCGTTTTGAGCCAAATCCTGCACCTGTTGAGCCTATTGCACCTGTAGTTGAAGAAGTGCTTAACAGCACCAAAACAAGCACGGCAAACACAACGGCTGCTCCTCAAGCTGAAGCGACTTTAGTTAGCATTGAAGCCACTAACGAGCAAGAAGTGCCTGTTGAAGTCAGTGCAGAAACACCCGTTGTTGAAGCCACAGATGCAACAGAAACCGCACCAAATGAAGCCGCACCTGTTGAAGCTGCCGTAGAAGCCGAAGCCAAGCCTGAAACTGCACCTACTCGTGCCGCTAATGACCCACGTGAACGCCGTCGCCGTGCTAAAGAAGAAGCCGAACGTGCGGTACGCGAAGAAGCTGAGCGTGTCATAGCCGAACAAGCTGCTAAAGAAGCCGCTGAAAAATTAGCGATTGAGCAAGCCGAAGCCGAACGTGTTGCTGCCCAAAAAGCAATCACCGAACGTGCCGAAGCCACAGCTCGTTTAGCGGCAGAATTATCTGCTTTAGCCAATAGCCGTGCTGCGGTTGCCTCTGTTGCCGTAACATGGCGTACTGTGGGTGAATACATTGCCGCTTTTGTACCCGAAGCTAAAGTGTCTACAGGCGCAGAAGTTGTGGCAGCGTTTTTTGTAGCTGAAAAAAACCAAAAAGCGATTGAAGAAGCTTTAGCTACACCACAAGCAACAATTGATGTCGTTGAAGCAGTTGCCGAAGTTGCACCCATTAGCGAAGAAGCAGTTGCCGAAACGGTGGCTATTGTGGAAGTCGCAGAAACGATTGCTGAGCCAGTACCAAGCACCGAAACGGCAGTGATTGAAGAAACCACAACGCCAGAAGTGGCTGCTGTTGAAGCCACACCAGAAGCGGCTCCTGTACCGATGGTAATGCCTGAAGCAACATGGCACACCGTGGGTGAGTATATTGCGGCGTTTGTACCTGATGCAAAACCTGTGACAGGTGCGGAAGTGATTGCAGCGTTTTTTGTGGCGCAAAAAGCCCAAAAAGCCATTGCTGATAGCTTAGCCCAATAATAAGGCTATGTACTAAATAAGGGGCTGAAAAGCCCCTTATTTTTTGAACTAAGGCTCGATTACGTTAATACCAATATTTAAAGAAGTAGCTTTTTTAATCATTTGTTTATCAAAACTTAAAAAATTTTGAGTGTGTAAACTAAAGGATAAATGTAAAGCATCAGCAAAATCCATACCTTGCTCATGCCACTGCAATGCAATAATTATTAGCTTTTTATTTTCACTAATAATATTTTCTAAACCCAGTAGATTGGACAATGCAAAAACAATGCGCTCNNGAACCACAATATTGGTATCAATGGCTATCATTTTTACCCCAAAGCGTTGCAACCCCCTCTTGAATGGCTTCATTCATTTGTTCGATGGTTTTAGGCTCTCCTTGATACGCCAAGCAACCTGCAACATTTTCTAACTTTGTTTTGACCAATGCAACTTTAGGTTTTAATAAAATGCCTTGTGGTGTTAATTCAATTTCTAATTCTTGCCCTATATTTAAATGGTAGGCATCACAAATGGTTTTAGGAATAACAACGTGTCTTTGATCAGTTAAATGTGTAGTTTGCATTTTTACTCTCCCGTTTGCACATTAATATAACCTAGTACACCTCATCCGTCTTAATCAATAGTTTTTAAATAACCCGCCCTTTTGCGCTTCTAACCAAGCGGACAAAACAGCCGTATCCTTTGGGATACTTACGAACCTTGCCTTCATAAAAAACCACAACACTGGCTTCTTCGCTATTTTTTTGAGTGGTGGATGTCCAAAATATGGCGTTTTGTCCTTCTTCTTTAGGACAAAATAAAATACCTTGTTCGGATTTATAACCTTCTTTATCGGGCAACATTAAACTGGCTAATTCTTTTTCGGTAGGTAAACGCCATGTAAAATCTTTAATTTCTCGTACACTGGTTAATTCAACGGATTTTGTCCATGGCATCTTCAAAGTGTT
>DDBM01000253.1:0-24272 GCA_002333125.1 Moraxellaceae bacterium UBA2032
GTTGGCTGTTATTATTAAAAGGTAAATGCAGCAACTGCAAGACCCCAATTTCTTTGCGTTATCCTTTAGTCGAATTAGCGACAGGTATTTTATCGTTAATCGTATTTATGGTGTTTGGCCCTACATTTAAAATGTTAACCGCCTTAGTGTTAACGTGGTCACTTATTGCCTTAACGATGATTGATTTTGATACCCAATTATTACCTGACGACATCACACTCCCCCTTGTATGGCTAGGTTTATTAGTCAACATTAATGGCTTATGGATTCCTTTAGACCAAGCGGTTATTGGTGCTATGTGTGGCTATTTATCTTTATGGAGTATTTACTGGTTATTTAAATTGGTCACTGGTAAAGAAGGCATGGGCTATGGCGATTTTAAATTATTAGCCGCATTTGGGGCATGGATAGGCCCCACGCAACTGCCTCTTATTATTTTGCTTTCCTCTGTGGTAGGTGCTGTTATTGGTGGTGCTTATGCAGTTATTCGCAAACAAAGCGCACCCTTTGCTTTTGGCCCTTATATTGCTATTGCAGGATTAATTGCCGTCTTTGGTGGTACAGAAATCGTCGATTGGTATTTAGGCACATGGAAACACTAAGTCTATGTATATTGTTGGCCTAACGGGCGGTATTGGTAGCGGTAAAACTGCTGCCAGTGACTACTTAGCATTATCTTATGGTATAGAAGTCGTCGATGCCGATATTGTAGCGCGAGAAATCGTGATGCAAGGGCAACCTGCACTGTTAGCCATCGCACAACACTTTGGGCAAAAGGTTTTACTTGCTGATGGTCAACTTAACCGTGCCGTTTTACGCGAAATAGTATTTAACAACCCCCAAGAGCGCAAAATACTAGAGTCTATTACCCATCCCGCTATTCGCGAACGAATTCTACATAAACTGACGGCAAGTCTCTCGGTTTATACGCTACTGGTTTCTCCGTTGTTATTTGAGAGTGGGCAATCAAAATTTGCACAGCGCAATTTAGTGATTGATTGTGACGCTAGCCTACAGCAGCAACGTGCCTCGCAACGCGATAATGTGAGCCTACAACAGATTCAGCAAATTATGGCCGCACAACTCTCTAGAGAGGAGCGTTTGCAACGTGCCGATGATGTAGTCGTTAATACAGGAAATCTAGCTAATTTACATCAACAGCTTGACCATTTACATCAGCGTTATTTACAGTTAGCTCAAACGTTATGAATACTTCACCAACACTTACAACGCTTGCCTGCCCTCGTTGCCAACAAAGCACCACATGGCAAAATAATCCTTCACGGCCTTTTTGTAGCGAACGCTGCAAACTAATTGATTTAGGTGCATGGGCAAACGAAGACTATGCAATTCCTGTAGAGCCTACGCCTAATGACTTTTTAACAGAAGAAGATGAATAGCTGTTAAGACTAGACAAGGGTTAAGGCTTCAACGTAGCTCAGCCACCATGATGTCGCTTAACTACCATGTCGTAGCCTGTCGCAGGATATTGTTGATTTCAACTCCGCTCAATCCATGCCAAATACTCACAAAAAAATCAAGGGTGAGCCAAAGCACTCACCCTACTTCATCTACGCCATGTTACTGATTTTGGTTTACCTCTAAAGCCAACTTACCTTCTACAATTACAAAAGCTTTAATATCGTTAGTGGTAAAAAATACCCCTTGTGGGCGTACTTGGGCAATTTGCGCCTTTAAGGTTGCACCATAGCCCAAACTTTGACGATAGTCTTTAAAATCAGCCAACACATTNNGCCATGTAACATCCAATTTGCCGATTTTGCCAATAAGCTAGTCGTTGCTAATTCAAACTCAATATCATCTAAACGCATTTCATTTTTATTAGCATCTAATACTAATTTACCTAACAAAAAAATCTCGGCATTAATCGGTTGCTGCAAACGCAAGCCCAAAACTGCCTTGTCGCCGCTACCATATAATTGCAAACTATTAATTAATACTGTTTTTCCACCTGCATCAAAAGGCTTATTAGCAAGCTGTTCATTAAGTAGGCGATTGGCTGTATCTAAACGAATATCGCCACGAAATGCGACATAAAAGCTGTCACCACTGGTAATTAAGCGTTGCGGTGCAGGCATGATAGGCATCACAACACGCGGTTTATCACCCGTGACAATTTGTGGACGTGCCGTTAAGCTCAAATTGGTTTTTAAATAACGACCTGTTCCTACAATGTCTGTTAAGCCGATTCTTTCGGGTTGTAATAATAACCATACGTCTTTTTCTAAAAGCTTCGGCTCATTCATCGCTGGCCAAACTTGTGTTAATAATGATTTAAATCCGACTTGTTTAAAGGCTGCGTTAATATTTTCGTTGACTATTTTTTGCACTTTTTCACGTATAACAGGCAAATTTACCATTTTCTCTACATTAAATTTAAAGGCGGTAATGTTGCATGGCTTAAGCCATTTTAATTGCCATTGCCCTGTTTGTACCGCCAAATCACCCGTTGTTGTCCAATACAATTTACCTGGTAGGCTAAATTCTATTTTTGGTAATTCCTCACCTACACCACAACTTACCCCGCCCATATTTAAAAAGCCTGCACGGGTTTTAGTTTCTATCGAAAAATCTAATTGTGTTGTGGCCACAAAATCTTGACCTATCACCGAGATTTTAACATCACGCAAATTAACCACATGGCTAATATCTGACTCCATAGGCAAAGAGGTATTGGCAATCTTTAATATTTGCGTAATTTTTCCTGAAGATAGTGGCTTAGGTACATTTTTTAGAATTTCACTACGTACTGTTTCTAAATCTATACTAATTGGCAAGTTAATAACCGACGTAGGCACTTGAGGCAAAACAACAGGATTGGGATTATTAGGTGGTGCAAGCAAAGATTTAGGAGCTTGGCAAGCCGTTAATAACACACTCACCGTTAACACAGCATAACGCATATACAATTTCATGACTCACTCTCAATCAAAAACAAATATAGATTTAACGCATACTACGACGTAGATACAGCAGCACACACGTTTTTTAAAAAATAGCTAAGCCTTAAATTGTAAAAAAACACATGTGTTCATTGTCAAACAAAGATTCTTAAACTACACTCAGCACCGACGAGTTTTGTATAAATAATAATCATTAGTTTTGCTTTTTGTCCTCACACAAACAGGTTGCACACAAGCAAACGCTGATTGAATCTTTTGGCCAAAGTATCATGTTGCATACTAGGGTAATTATCCGCTAATTACGCCTCAGATGCTCACATTTTGTCACACTTACGCCGCTTAATTAAAAACTACGTCAGACAATAATGGCCTACGTTTTTTAATCAACTACGCTAAGATTGTGGCCATACGTACCTGCAATTGACTAACTGCTGTTGGCTTGGGTTGTTTTAGGATGACCTTATTGTATGGCGTATTAATAAGACAATCTGGCAGTTTGCTCACTAGGGATATACTATGGAACACTTCTTAGAATTAAAACGCAAACTTGCGCTCACATTAAGCTTCGCAATTGCCATCGCATTACTGATTGCCTTTGTGATTAATTACAGCGTTTCAAAAGTGTCTATTATTAATGCACTCGTCACTAAAGAGTTACCGTTAACTACCAGTGCCGTCATGGCCGATTTACGTGATGAACGTTTAGGTTTATTTTTAAATTCAGCACCTTCTGACTACCAAAAACGCTATTTAAGTAATATTGACTATGGTTTAGACCGTGCCAAACTGAACGAAATGTTAGACCTCTATCATCAAGAATATGGTCACAATATCTACTTAGTTAACAAAGAGATGCAGATTGTTGCACGTAACAATCAAAGTATCGTCAGCGACACAGCTAGCTTACTTGAAATAAATGATTTTAAAGCCTTTACCCAAACTCTTAATAAAGACACCTCGTCTTACGAAATACAACATCAAGGTGACACCGTTTTAATCAATGCTCACTATTTGCCCAGTTTAGAGTGGTATTTATTGGTTGATACTAATGCCACACAGGCGACAGCAAGTTTACGTGATGCGCTGTATCTAAATATTTTTGTGGGTTTATTTGCTTCACTCAGTATTTTTGGTTTAACGCATATTTCTATTAGTCGTTATCAATGGCAAATCAAACAAAAACTAAGCGATATGTCTTCCTCAGACACACTCACAGGTTTGGCTAACCGTTATACCTTTGACATTTTAATTGGCCATATTTTAGCAAATGCTAAACGAACTCAAACGCCTATTAGTCTTATTTTGATTGATATGGATTTAATCAAGTCAGCAGTGTTAGAGCATGGCTCGCTCACAACCGAAAAAGTTGTGCAGCAAGTAGGACATATTATTAAAGAATCGATTAGAGCCTCTGATGTAGGCTGTCGCTGGAGTGAGGATAAGTTTTTAATTACCCTAAATAATTGCTTGCCCGATAAAGCTACTTCTATTGCCAAAAATCTAACGCTCAGTATTCAGCAAGCTGTGACTCAACAGCCTGTTAGCATTAATATGCCATTGAACATTAGTGCAGGTATTGCCGACTATCATATCAACGATACCTTAGACACACTTATTGAGCGCACCGAACGCGCTTTAGTTCATGCTCAATCTCAAACACATCATAAAATCATGTACGTTCAAGCCCCTTACTATACTGTTACACACATGACGCGACGTTTAAATAACAAACAGCACGATATTAAGGCTGTGCAAATGCAGGCTTAATTAATAACAATATTTGTTGAGCTAAGCGGTCGGCATAGACGCTTGGCTCAATCTCTTGTCCTTGTTGTTGACACACTCGCGCAAAGTTCCCTTCTAACCATAACGTTGCAAAACCATGCACCGTACTCCACGCTAACATACTACTCAGCAACACCGATTCTTTGTTAGCGCAAGGCATAAGAGCCTGAACCACATCTATCAATAATTGAAAACAGGCATCACTCGCTTCTTTTAATTCTTCGACATTCTTATCTAAAGCTTCACATCTAAAAATCAAACTAAAAGCACTGGGACGCTGTAAAGCAAAACGAATATATGCCAAACCTAAAGCTTGTAAACGTGCATATTCATCATCACCTGCCTGCTCAATTAGCGTTTGCACATGACGGGTCAAATCTCTAAAAATACTTGCTGCGTAGGCCGATAGCAACCCTGCCCTATCTTTAAAATGATGTGCTGGCGCAGCATGAGACACGCCTGCACGTCGCGCACAAGAACGCAGCGTAAAAGACTCCAAACCCTCTTCTTCAATAATTTTATCCGCTGCATCCAATAAGGCACGCGCCAAATCACCATGATGATAAGGCGGTTTAGGCTGATGAATAAGTACACGAGCTAAGGTCATATCACATCCTACAACAAATAATCTTGCCAACTACAATGACTTAGACTAGGATTATTGAACATCAAGTAATCTTAATGAAAATCATTATCAATAAAAATCAAACTTTACAGCGTCAAGTTTAATCTATTGAATATTTTTTATGGTTTTATTTTATAAATAAAAGCAGATATTACGATATTTATTGTAAATTCTTTATATCACTGCCATAATTTTAAAACAAATTTGTAGATGGACATCACATTACTAACACGATAAATACATTCTTTTTGATACAAATGTATTTTACGTATTAGCAGCATACTTATTTATGCCAAAATATCTAAATAAAGAACGTTAGGCAATATATTACTTATTTATCTAAACTTATGTTTATGTAATGAGTGACAAAATATCTATCGCTCCATAAAAGGAATATATCAGATATTTTATGCATATATTAATATGTTAGAAATGTGAGAACTACAAGGGCTAGCTAACATGATGTTGGCTAAGTCATCGCAAGGTAGGATGAGCGCGATAACACCATGAACGGTAGGCTGCTCTAATATTATTTTAGAGTGTAATGTTTGCAGTTGGTATATTGATTTATAAACCAAAGCTCATAACGTACCTTGCACTAATAACACATTATTATATGGGCTTTATTGTTTATATTATTTGTTTTCTAGTGCACCATTATAGCTTTAGTTTAAATATTATATTACTGACATCTCATGTTTGAGGGTAACAATTATGGGTATTTGTCGTATTGACCAACCTTCCAAAAGTAATTTTGGATATTACGTGCGCATTAGATGGCGCGGTGTGATTTACGCAAAATTCTTTTCTGACAAAAAAAATGGTGGTACAGAAAAAGCGTGGGAAGCAGCAGAAGCTTATTTTCATGAGTTAGATGCTAAGTTACCACCCGATAGCAAGGTAGGAAAACTATCAAAGCGCAATACCAGTGGTGTTGTGGGCGTTAGCCGAGCCGAAGGACTAAAACGCGGTGTGCCTTATGCACATTGGCAGGCTTGGTGGACAGCTGGTGGCAAAACAAAAACTGCTTGTTTTTCTATTAGAAAATATGGCGAAGAGCACGCTAAGCAAAAAGCGATTGCGGCACGTAAACACTGGGAAGAGGAGTATTTTAAAGAACATCCTCCTACCCCCTAACACTCACAGGTAATGATTTGGGTTGTTGGGTGTACTTAGGTACTTCCAACCCCATCACCTCATCCAAACTTACCCACAAAAGGATTATGCTTTTTTTCATGCCCAATGGTGGACATTGCGCCATGACCTGCAATAAATTGATAGTCATCGGGCAAAGTAAATAACTGGGTTTGAATCGCATTTATTAAAGTTTGATAATCACCACGCGGAAAGTCAGTGCGTCCGATACCACCATTAAATAACACATCACCCACAATCGCCAATTTACTTAAATGATGAATAAACACCACATGACCTGGTGTATGGCCTGCACAATGACGCACTTCCAAGCTTAAATTACCCACTTGCACCGTATCACCCTGCTCTAACCAACGATGGGGCAAAAAAGCTTTGGCAGGGGCAAAGTTAAACATCATTGCTTGTTGCGGTAACATATCTAGCCAAAACTTTTCGTCTTTATGTGGCCCTTCTATTTGCACATCATAATGTTTAGCCAATTGCTCAACTGCGCCAACATGGTCTAAATGGCCATGCGTTAAAATAAGTTTGCTGATTTTTACTTGTGCTTTATCTACAGCAGCCAATAATTTAGGGATATCACCTCCTGCGTCAATTAGTGCGCCTTGCCCACTTTCATCACACCATAACAAGGTGCAGTTTTGTAAAAATGGCGTAACGGGAATAATTTGATACTGTAAAGCCATAAAATTCTCGGTTTTATGTTGATAATTTAGGATTGTACTACAAGCATCATCAATAATTTTCTACCATATTAAAAATATGAATCCAGATTAGCTTGTGTGTATTTTCTATTTATAGTGAACGTGTTGAATCATTTTGTAGTAATATTCGGCGGTTTATAACTAACGGTTTTAAGCTGCTATGCTGCGTTGGTGATACATTTTTTGTTAACTGGGAGTTAAACTATGCCGTCTCTTGATGTGGTTTCTGAATTAGAAATGTATGAAGTTAATCATGCAGTCACCAATACGACTAAAGAAATTCAAACACGCTTTGACTTTCGGGGTTCTAATGTTCAAGTTGAACTCAACGAAAAAAATAAAGAAATTAAATTAACAGGTGAGTCCGATTTTCAGGTAGAGCAAGTGTATGCCATGCTCGAAATGCACTGTTTAAAACGCAAAGTTGACGCGCAATGTTTAGACCCTCAAAAAATGACTGCTTCGGGCAAAGAAATGCACCAAATCGTTAAATTAAAAGATGGTTTAGACAGTGATACCGCCAAAAAAGTCGTCAAAATTATTAAAGAATCAGGTATTAAAGCCCAAGCGAGTATTCAAGGCGAAAAAGTCCGTGTGACAGATAAGAAAAAAGACACCTTGCAAGCTGTGATGAATTTGTTACGCGAGCAGTCGCTCGGCCTTCCTTTGCAATTCAACAACTTCAAGGATTAATTATGTCTAATCAGCTAAAGCGTGTTGTGGAGTCATCCAAATGGTTACCTGCCAACGTTAGAGCGATGGTAGTATCCAAAATTTTGGGCAAAGTTGTACCTTATGTGGGCACATCGGGTTTATTGTATGAAGAAATCACCTCCGAACGTGTGATAGTTAGCATCAAAAATCGTCATAAAGTGCAAAATCACATCAATAATGTTCATGCGGCTGCGATGGCTTTATTAGCCGAAACCGCCACAGGTTTTGTGGTAGGTATTAACTTACCCGATGATAAATTACCATTAATTAAAAGTCTAAAAGTAGATTTTTATAAACGAACGAAGGGTGATATGCGCGCTGTTGCCACTTTAACGGCCGAAGATGTAGCACGAATTACTAGCGAGCCTAAAGGTGAACTATGGGTTCCTGTATCAGTTACTGACGAAAGCGGCGACGAGCCAATTAAATGTGAAATGTTATGGGCTTGGGTTCCCAAAAAACGCTAAGTGATTCTTGGCTTCAACGTAGCTCAGCCACCGAAACTCCGCTCAAGCAGTGTAAAACTGTTCCCTGAGCGGAGTCTAAGGGATAATTTAACCAAACATCAATTAAGACGAATGCTCCTCATCATCTAAAGTTTCCATTAAGGCAATCTGTAAGCGTGAATGTAGCTTGACAAAACGACTCCATAACAATGGCACTAACAGCGCAAACAACACCAAAATAACCCACAGCAAATTAGCGGGCGGTAAAATACTGGCACTTAAACCTGTTACCAAAATCAATATGACCAATATCGCGACAATCGGAATCACTTCCGAAATCACTTTGCGTACCTGCATAGTATATTGACCTGCCTTTTCGGGCTTTACCCCCATCTCGGCTAGCAACATACTTAAGGCTTTTAACTTACGATACGCCGCGATTAAAAATGGCAAAGCAAGCAAAAATGTACCACTCCAAATAACGGTTTTTTCTAAACCTTCATGAACCAACAACGCAGGCAAATGACTTTCTAGCACTGTCGTAAAAGAAGCACTCACCAAAAATACCGCAATCACTACCGCAAAATTCATCAGCACATGAATCACAATACGCCGAATAATTTGTGCAATAATAATGTTATCGCCACGCGGTTGAATACTTTGCAACCATGTAGTGTAGGCATTCGCAACTTGTGTTACCGACAAAGGAATAATCTTTGCCACTTGTACAGCACTATTATCGGCAGAACGAATTAAAAACGGTGTGGTAAAAGCGGTAATTGCCGCCACCGCCACCGCTATTGGGTATAAAAAATCACTGGTGACTTTTAAGCTAATGCCTAATGAGGCAATAATAAACGAAAACTCACCAATATTGGCCAAGCCCATACCTACTTGCAGCGAGGTTTTACCGTTTTGTCCTGCCACAAATGAGGCAATGCTGGCACTTAAAATTTTGCCAATAATCACCGCACAAGCAATCACAATAATAGGCACAGGATGCTCGGTTAACACATCAGGATTAAACAATAAGCCAATCGCCACAAAAAATATGGCACTAAACATATCGCGTATTGGTTCAATCAAATGTTCAACTTTTTTGACTTGGCGTGACTCGGCAATGACTGCGCCAATTAAAAAAGCACCTAATGCCATGCTGTATTGCAGCTTCATGACCAATAAACAAAAACCAAATAACAAACCCAACACCGTGACTAACAACATTTCTGGGCTTTTAAATTTATCGACATAATTAAGTAAACGCGGAATAGTCACTAAACCCACTAATAACGATACCACCATAAATAATACTAATTTACTGAGTGTGGTTACCACCGCCCCTGCACTTAATGCACCACTAGTCGCAATACCCGATAGCAACACAATAAGCGCAATCGCAATGATATCTTCAACCAACAACACTCCAAATATAAGCTGTGCAAAGGGATGATTTTTAAGATTTAACTCATCTAAGGCTTTAACAATAATCGTGGTTGACGAAATAGCCATCATTGCGCCTAAAAACAGCGCGTCCATCGACTTCCAACCAAAAAGCTGTGCAATTTGGTAACCCACAAACATCATTAAGGTGGTTTCTATAAAACCAGCCGCTAAAGCTGACACTCCAACTCGGCTCAATTTTTTTAAATTAAACTCTAAGCCCAACGAAAACAGCAAAAACATTAAGCCTAATTCGGCTAAGGTATGAATAGTATCTTGGTCATGAATTAACGCAAAAGGTGGCGTATGAGGGCCAATCAACACCCCAGCCAAAATATATCCCAATACCACAGGCAATTTAAGTTGATGAAACAATAACGTCACCAAGCCTGCCACCAACATAATAACGGCTAAGTCTTGAACAAATGCCTCTGCGTGCATACATACTCCTAAAATTAATAATGTGGTGGTGGGACTTCTTGTGCTAAATCGGCAATATCAGAGGGCTGTAACGACTTAAACTGTTGATACAATAGTTGTACTTGCTGCTGTAATAAGTCAAGCTGTTGCTGTTGCCCTATCACAATTTGATTCAGCGTTTCGACCAAATCATCTTGAAAAGCGAGTTTTATCTCTACATTGCTTAGTTGCTCATGTATATCCGTCATCATATTTCCTCAAAAAAATAGACTTTACTTTGCCCAAATAGCCCGATACTTGTTACCATGCACCGCCATCTTTTTACAAGTGATGAGTTGTGCCTTTATCGCTGCTTTAAATTGGCTTATTTCGTTTTTACAGGTTTTTTTGTCATTATGTCTTTACTCTCTTTTCGTGCCGTATCGTTAAGTTTTGGTGGCCCTTTTTTACTAAATCAAGCTGATTTTAGTTTAGAACGTGGCGAGCGTGTGTGTATTTTAGGACGTAATGGCGAAGGTAAATCGAGCTTATTAAAACTGCTCACAGGTGAAAACATCGCCGACAGTGGCGAAATTAGTCGTCAACAAAATTTAGTGATTGCGTCGTTATCGCAAGAAGTGCCACATAGTTTAACAGGTGATGTATTTGATATTGTAGCCGATGGCTTTGGTGCGGCCGCAGGTTTATTACAAAAATATCATCATTTAAGCCATGCCTGTGAATTAGGTGATATGGATGCCTGTATGGGGCTAGGCGACATTCAAAGTGATATGGATGCCCAAAACAGTTGGTCGCTGCAACATAAAGTTGAACAAATATTAAGCCGCATGGAGTTAGACGGCGACGCTACACTCGAGTCATTATCGGGTGGTCGTAAACGCCGTGTGATGTTAGCCCGTGCCTTAGTACAAGACCCCGACATTTTATTATTAGACGAACCCACCAACCATTTAGACGTAGCAAGCATTCAATGGCTTGAGACTTTTTTAGCTAGTTATAACGGCACTGTTATCTTTATTAGCCATGACCGCGCCTTTATTGACCGTGTAGCTACGCGTGTGGTCGAATTAGACCGAGGCATTTTACGTAGCTTTGTGGGCAGTTATAGCCAGTATTTAATCGAAAAACCGCAAATACTTGACGCAGAAGCCAAACAAAATGCGGTGTTTGATAAAAAATTAGCCGAAGAAGAAGTCTGGATTCGACAAGGTATTAAAGCGCGTCGTGTCCGTAACGAAGGCCGTGTCCGCGCCTTAATAGAATTACGCAAAGAGCGTAGTGACCGCCGCGAACGTGTTGGTAATGCACAAGTCACGATTCAAGAAGCCGAAAAGTCAGGCAAGTTAGTGTTTGAGATTAAAAACGTTACTGTGACCGCAGGCGACAAAACACTGGTTAAAAACTTTAGCGCAATGGTGATGCGCGGCGACAAAATTGGCTTATTGGGCGAAAATGGCATTGGTAAAACCAGTCTTATTCGTGTCATTTTAGGCGAAAATCCTGCCGCTGAGGGCGAGATTCATGTAGGCACTAAATTAGAAGTCGCTTACTTTGACCAATTGCGTAATCAGCTTGATGACGAAAAAACCGTTATCGAAAACATTGCTCATGGTTCAGACTTTATAGAAATCAATGGCGAACGCAAACACGCGCTAAGCTACTTACAAGACTTTTTGTTTTCGCCACAACGCGCACGCACGCCTGTTAAAGCCTTATCGGGTGGTGAGCGTAATCGGGTGTTATTAGCGCGTTTATTTAGCAAGCCGTCTAATGTGTTAGTGATGGACGAACCCACCAACGACTTAGATATCGAAACCTTAGAGCTATTAGAAGAACGCTTAATGGCTTATCAAGGCACTGTGTTATTAATTAGCCATGACCGTGCTTTTTTAGATAACGTTGTGACCGATACATGGGCATTTATGGGCAATAGTGTGGTTGAGGAGTTTGTTGGTGGTTATCAAGATTGGTTACGTCAAACAAGTAACCGCACCGTAAAAGCAAGCAACAACTCAGCTCAAACCGTAACTCAGCCGCTACAAAACAAAGAAAAATCCACAAACACCAAGCGAAAACTAAGCTACAATGAGCAGCGTGAGCTTGAGGCTTTGCCTACAAAAATAGCAGCTTTGGAACAAGAACAACAACAATTACAACATCAGCTTAATGATGTAAACTTTTACGCACAACACCCCGACAACGCCGTCTTAGCTAGTCAACGTCTGGGGCAAATAGAAGAAGAGTTGCTGACCTTGTTAGAACGTTGGACGCTTTTAGACGCGTAATAATAACGAGCTTAACATCGAATGATGTCTAAGCTCCACCAATCTGCTTTGTAAAAATAACAGCGTCAATAATTACAATAGATTAGCTTTGATTGAGGAGATAACAATGAAACGCGGATGGCTTGGTTTGGCTGTAGCGGCTAGTATCGTTCTTGGGGGCTGCGCTCATGCTCCCTCCCCCAAACAAATGCAAAGTTTTTACAATGCTCCCTCCGATGCTTATACCTTGAGTTTAAGCAGTCCCGCTATTATTGGTTCTGTTTCGATGACCGAACAATGCGAGCCTTATGGTGGTAGCGTTAATTTATGGGACAGTAAAAATCGTTTTTTTAGGATTGATTACTTAAACTTTATTGAACACCCTGTTGTACGCTCACCCTCTTTTGCCAACGACCGTACCCTTAATGAATTAGTCATGGGTTACTACCAAGACAATGTATTACCCAAACAAAAACAAATTCTTAAGCATCAAATTTTGTTCCGTGACACAGTAAACAGCACCATGGGCGAAGGCTTATTAACCATTTTAAGCCTAGAAATGAACAAAGATGACATTCCTCAAGACACCTTAGACAACACCGTTTATTATGGTTTTTTTATTTTTAGACGTGGTGACTTTGCCTATATTGTGCAACATCGCCAAGAAATTTATCAACCCGAACGTATGAAAGCCATGCTCGTAACCCTTGCCGAAAGCATGAGTATTCCAGGTAAAAACTCGTTTGCACTTAATAGTGGCACCATAAAAAGTGTTGATAAAATGTTTAACTCCGACACCGAAATTGAGGCATGGAAAAAAACCATGCTTTGCGCCAGTAAAAAATGAAAACAGTCGCACTTAATCTGTCACCCTCTTTTGCCCTTAATGTTCGCATTTGGGGTAAAGAAAATCTACATACACCTACCTTAGTCATGGTGCATGGCTTTCCTGATAACAGCTTGATTTGGCAACGCATTGCTGAGCGTTTAGCCCCATTGTTTAGGGTTATTGCCTATGATGTGCGCGGTGCAGGTGACTCCAGTATTCCTAAAGCCACCCAAGACTATAAAATCAAGTATTTGGTTGAAGATTTAGCAGCAGTTATTAATCATTTTAGCCCTACTCAAAAAGTCCATTTAGTTGGCCATGATTGGGGTTCGATTCAATGTTGGGAGGCAGTCACAACGCCTCTTTTACAACACAAAATTGCTTCTTTTACCTCTATTTCTGGCCCTAGTTTAGACCATGCTGCTTATTGGATGAGAAATGGCTTAATACACGGCTCAATGGATGCAAAAGTTAAAATTCTCAATCAATTAGCTCACTCTTGGTACATTGCGGCGTTTCATTTACCCTTAGCCAGTAAAGTCACTTGGCGTATCGCTTTTAATAAATGGCCTGCGCGTGTTGCTAAATTTAAAGCCTTACAGGGTGAGGATTTTGCCTCTCAAGCCAATGATGGCGCACAAGGCGTTAAATTATATCGAGCAAATTTTATTGAGCGTTTGTTTAAACCTCAAGAACGCAAAACAGATATTCCCATACAGCTAATTATTCCTACCAAAGATAAGTTTGTGACCGCAGGTTTGTTTGATGATTTAGCACACTGGGCAAGCCATGTTTGGCGACACGAGATTGATGCCGAACATTGGGTACAACGCACTCACCCCGATGAGATTAGTGCGTATATTCGAGAGTTTATTGATTTTATTGAGACTTAAGAGATAGCACCCCCACTAATATGGCCTTTGTGGAGGCACTAAAATTCTGATTCATTAGCTATCGTAACGCGCCAACATAGTGATGCGCCACTTCTTCCTCTATTTCTCCAGTATGCTCTACAACAGAAGATAAAACAGGCATCTCTGGTAAGGTTGCCTGCTTCTTTTTAAATGACCGCAAAGTCATACTAAAAATATCATCTTTATCCTTCTCTACAACTAGCTTTTCCTCAGGCTCCACTGCTTTAGGCTCTATGCTTGGGTATTCATGCGCTAACAATATTTCAAAGCGCACGATTATTTTCAAAATTTCCACATCTGCTTCGCGTCCTGCCAATTGTAAAATTTCACGCGCATAATCATGGTTTTTGGCCATGTACACAGCATCAACAACACGGCCATAGCGTCGCATACGCACATATAATTGTGATGCCAAACTAAAAAATTCTGGGTTTATCACTGCATCATTCATTTGTGTCATTCTCCACATAATTGAAGAAACCATGAAAAACTAAGGCAAGCCTCAGTTTTAAATTTTGGCATTAAAACTTAAGGCACTTGCTCACCATGTTGTGTTAAATCTAAGCCAATAACCTCATGCTCCGCATCAACACGCAAGCCAATTGTCCAATCAATAACGGTTAAAATAATCCATGACACGACAGCACTATAAACTAAGGTGCTAAACACACTGATGGCCTGTATGCTTAAACTTGCATCAACACCCGACAGATGCTTTTGAGCAAAAACCCCCGTCAACAACGCACCAATAATACCGCCGATACCATGAATCCCAAACACATCTAAAGAATCATCTGCACCTAACATCCGCTTTAAGCCAGTTGCTCCCCAATAGCAGCAAACACCCGCAATAAAGCCCATCATTAATGCCGCTTTAACCTCAACAAAACCTGATGCTGGGGTGATGGCAACTAAGCCCGCCACTGCACCAGAACACGCCCCTAATAACGAAGCCTTACCACGACGCAACCATTCTACTAACATCCAGCCCAATGCCCCAGTTGCGGCAGCCACTTGTGTGACTAGCATGGCTAAACCTGCACGACTATCGGCAGCTGCCGCTGAGCCTGCATTAAATCCAAACCAACCCACCCACAAGAATGAGGCTCCAATTAATGTGTATCCTAAGTTATTCGGAAAAAATGGCTCAGTTCCATAACCTTTACGCTTACCCAACATATAAGCACACACTAAACCAGCCGCGCCTGCATTAATATGTACCACGGTGCCACCTGCAAAATCTAATGCACCCATCGTTGCCAACCAACCACTAGGCTCCCATACCCAATGTGCCACAGGCGCGTAAACAAAAATCGACCACAACACCATAAATACCACAATGGCAGAAAAACGCATTCTTTCGGCAAAGGCACCTGTAATGAGTGCTGGGGTAATAATGGCAAAACTGAGCTGAAACATGACCCACACGGACTCAGGAATATTGGGCGCAATATGACTCACACTCACCAAGCCTTGTACTTTATCAAAGCTCATGCCATCCAAAAATACACGACTAAAACCACCCAAGTAAGGGGTAGAACCTGCGGTAAATACTAGGCTATAGCCAATCACCACCCAAACCACCGTAATTAATGCACAGATAGCAAAACTTTGCAGCGCTGTACTAAGCACATTTTTTTTACGCACCATACCTGCATAAAACAATGCCAAACCAGGAATTGTCATCAATAAAACTAAAGCGGTAGAGGTCAACATCCATGCTGTGTCTCCTGCACTAATTTTATCGGTGCTAATGACATAAGGACTTGTTTCTGCGAGGACTAACGAGGGCGCACACATGACCGTTGCAAGTAACAGGTAACGCAACATATCAAAAGAGCGTTTCATAAGAGATAACTCCAAATTTGGCTTCTACTTATAAACAATGCAAATTTGAGGCCAACTATAAAATATTATGTTTGCGTCATTTATGCCCATGACGCACTGTCTTTGTGCTGCAACTATTTGCTTATTTGTCAGTCAATTGTGAGTCAAATAGTTAAAAAGCTTAGAGATGACTCGTTTTATGAGTAAAAAGAGGGCATTAAAATAAGGGGAACTGGCAGTCACTTGTGCGCCAATTTGTAGCGAGTTGATAGTGCTAAGTGCTGCAAATGCAAACCTTAGCACTATTAGAACTATATTAGATTAGCTGTGATACTTGGCACTTAGCTCGTGTACCGCGTCAATAAATGCCCCTGCGTGTTCGGGGTTGGTAAATTGGTCAATGCCATGACCTAAGTTCATAATATGTCCCTCGCCATGACCAAAACTGGCTAAAATTTGCGCTACCTCTTCACGAATACGGCTTGGACTACCATACAACACCGACGGGTCCATATTGCCTTGTAAGGCTACCTTAGCGCCCACACGGCTACGTGCTGTACCAATATCAATTGTCCAATCTAAACCCAAGGCATCTGCACCTGTTTGTGCCATGCTTTCTAGCCACAAACCACCGCCTTTGGTAAACAAAATCACAGGCACTTTGCGGCCATCATGTTCTTTAATTAAACCATCAACAATTTTTTGCATATAGGCTAATGAAAAAGTTTGATAAGCAGCAGCGGACAATGCCCCACCCCAACTATCAAAAATTTGTACTGCTTGTGCGCCTGCACGAATTTGAGCATTTAAATAATCAATAATCGACACTGCTAATTTATCTAATAACAAATGTAAAACTTCGGGTTGTTGATACATCATATTTTTAGCGGCACGAAAATCTCGGCTTGAGCCGCCTTCAATCATATAAGTTGCTAATGTCCACGGACTGCCCGAAAAGCCAATTAACGGCACACGACCATTAAGCGCGCCACGAATCGTGCTAACCGCCTTCATCACATAACCCAAATCGCTTTCGGCTTTAGGAATAGGTAAAGCTAAAACATCGGCTTCGGTTTTAACAGTCTTTTTAAACCGTGGCCCTTCGCCTGTTTCAAAATATAAGCCTAAGCCCATTGCATCGGGAATGGTTAAAATATCAGAAAATAAAATTGCGGCATCTAAAGGATAACGCTCTAACGGTTGCAAAGTCACTTCACAGGCCAAATCATGATTTTTGCACAAGGACATAAAATCCCCTGCTTGTTGACGCGTGGCACGATATTCGGGCAAATAACGTCCTGCTTGACGCATCATCCATACAGGCGTGACATCAACAGATTGACGTAATAAAGCACGTAAAAAACGGTCATTTTTGAGAGGGGACATAAATAAGCTCAAGCATTCAATTTAAATTATTAGGCCAATTATCGCACATTACTATGTTGATAAGGGCAATGCCTACAAGCATTACCACAACAAAAACCACGTTTACGGTGATACCACTGAGTAAAAACATAATTGCCATTTTCTAAGTAATAATCAATATCTTGAATAAGTTCTTTGTTTTTATACTGACTAGGAATAGCCATTTTTACAGGATTGTTTTGTAAAAAATCGCCAATTTTTTCATTAACTGCCACCGTTAAACAGGCAGGGCAACGACAGCCCTGCTCGGCACATAATGGCATAATGGCAGGAAGCTGACTACACCAGCATTGCTGACCCGACTCACTATTACACTCAAAACTTTGTGAGCAAATAGAGCATAGCTTTTTCATATTTTTATCCAATAAAAAAGCGCATTGCTGCGCCTTTTTGTTTTACTGCCACCAATCATTAAGTTTAGACTTTTAAATAATCTAAAATACCCTCTGCGGCTTGGCGACCTTCCCAAATGGCCGTTACTACTAAATCAGAACCACGAACCATATCACCACCCGCAAAAATTTTGGGGTTACTGGTTTGAAATTTAAACTCAGCCGCTTCAGGAGCAAGCACACGACCACTGTTATCTAAATTAATGCCTACATCGGCAAACCACGGTGCAGGACTTGGCCTAAAACCAAAAGCCAAAATAACTGCATCGGCTTCTAATACTTGCTCTGAGTTAGGAATAGGCTCGGGGCTACGACGACCACGAGCATCAGGTGCGCCCAAACGAGTTTCGACTACTTTAACACCTGTGACTCCGCTCTTTTCATCGCCCAAAATGGCAATCGGTTGACGATTAAACAAAAACTCTACGCCCTCTTCACGCGCATTATTTACTTCACGGCGCGAACCCGGCATATTTTCTTCATCACGACGATAAGCACAAGCAACAGCAGCCGCACCTTGACGAATCGAGGAACGGTTACAATCCATAGCAGTATCGCCACCGCCTAAGACTACGACTTTTTTACCTTTCATAGAGATAAAATCGTTAGCGTCTTTTTCCCAGCCATTGTTATGATTGACGTTAGCTATTAAAAAATCTAAGGCATCATAAACTTGTGGTAAATCTTCACCCGCAAAACCGCCCTTCATATAGGTATAAGTACCCATACCTAAAAACACGGCATCAAACTCATTGAGTAAATCGGCAAATTGTACGTCTTTACCTATTTCGGTATTTAAGCGAAACTCAATACCCATATCAGTAAAAATAGTACGACGGCGTGACATCACCGTTTTTTCCATTTTAAACTCAGGAATACCAAAGGTCAGCAAACCACCAATTTCGGGGTTTTTATCAAACACTACAGGCTTAACACCATTACGCACTAACACATCGGCACAACCTAAGCCCGCAGGGCCTGCACCAATAATAGCTACACGTTTATTTGTCCATTGTACATTGGACATATCAGGCCGCCAGCCCATCGCAAATGCCGTGTCTACAATGTATTTTTCGGAGTTACCAATCGTAACTGCACCAAAACCATCGTTTAAGGTACACGCACCTTCACACAAACGATCTTGTGGACACACACGGCCACATACTTCGGGCAAGGTATTGGTTTCGTGACATAACTCTGCCGCACCAAAAATATTGCCTTCGGCAATCAATTTTAACCAGTTTGGAATGTAGTTATGAACAGGACATTTCCATTCGCAATATGGGTTACCACACTCCAAACAACGATGTGATTGCTCCGCTACTTCAACTTTGGTAAATGAATGATAAATTTCTACATATTCAGCTTTACGTACCGAAATATCTTTTTTTGCGGGATCATGCCGCGCGACATCTAAGAATTGAAAGTCGTTATTTAAGCGTTCTGCCATGGCTTTGCCTCAACATATGTCTAGCTAGGTTGAACCCTCTTTTAGATTATAAAAGAGGGTCTGACGCATTAATTACTGTGGGTTAGCGCGAGTGTTTTTTAGCAACTCTTTGATGTTAGCGGCCTTAGGCTTCACTAACCAAAATTTGCGTTGATACGACTCAAACTCAGCCAACAACTCTTGACCCCACGCACTACCTGTTTCGCTTACATATTCGGTTAATACCGAACGTAAATGATGACGATGAGCTTCCATTGATTCACTGCTAATGCGATGAATTTCGATTAGCTCATGATTACAACGGTCATAGAAGTCACCTTCTAAATCAAGTACATAAGCAAAACCACCCGTCATACCTGCACCAAAGTTAAGGCCAGTCTTACCTAAGACCGTTACTAAACCACCTGTCATGTATTCACAACAATGGTCGCCTGCGCCTTCAATAACAGCATGTGCACCTGAATTACGCACTGCAAAACGCTCACCTGCGGTACCTGCGGCTAATAACTCACCACCCGTCGCACCGTATAAACAGGTATTACCAATAATCGCGGTTTCTTGGGTTTTAAATGGCGAACCTTTAGGTGGGAAGATAACCAACTTACCGCCTGTCATGCCTTTGCCTACATAATCGTTGGCATCGCCTTCAAGGGTTAAGTTTAAACCGCCTGCATTCCATACACCAAAACTTTGGCCTGCTGTGCCTGTTAAATTTACCGTGATTGGTGCATTACTCATACCCAAGTCACCATGAATTTTGGCAATTTCACCACTTAAACGCGCACCAATAGAACGGTCACAGTTACCTACTTTAAAGCTAAATGTACCACCCGCTTTATTTTGAATCGCAGGTAACATCTCGGCGACCATTTTTTCGGCCAAGACACCTTGGTCAAACGGGGCATTTTTAGCCTGCATACAATACTGAGGTTTATCAGCAGTAATATGGTCGTTTTTTAACAAAGGCATTAAATCTAAATGCTGTTGTTTCGCGGTTTGACCTTCAATCATTTCTAACAAGTCGGTGCGGCCAATCAAGTCGGCCAATGAGTTAACACCCAATTGTGACAGCCAGTAGCGTGTTTCTTGTGCGACAAACTTAAAGAAGTTCATCAACATTTCTGGCTCGCCAATGTAGTGTTTTTCACGCAAGGTATCTTGCTGTGTTGCCACACCTGTTGCACAGTTATTGAGGTGGCAAATACGCAAGTATTTACAACCCAAAGCGATCATCGGTGTAGTACCAAAACCAAAGGACTCTGCACCTAAAATAGCCGCTTTAACAACATCTAAACCCGTTTTTAAACCACCATCGGTTTGTACACGCACTTTGCCACGCAAATCATTAATGCGTAACGCTTGATGAGCTTCGGCTAAACCTAACTCCCACGGCGAACCTGCATAATGAATTGACGACAAAGGCGACGCGGCTGTACCACCGTCATAACCCGAAATAGTAATTAAATCGGCATAGGCTTTAGCCACACCTGCGGCAATGGTTCCTACACCGGGTTCGGATACTAATTTAACCGAAACCAAGGCTTGAGGATTGACTTGTTTTAAGTCAAAAATCAACTGCGATAAATCTTCAATCGAATAAATATCGTGGTGTGGTGGGGGCGAAATCAACGTAACACCAGGCACAGAGTGACGTAAACGTGCAATTAAGGCATTAACTTTACCACCAGGTAGTTGACCACCTTCACCAGGCTTAGCCCCTTGCGCCACTTTAATTTGCAGCACTTCGGCTGACATTAAATACGCAGGCGTTACCCCAAAACGGCCAGAGGCTACTTGCTTGATTTTAGAATTTTTGAGTGTGCCAAAACGCTTCGGATCTTCACCACCCTCACCTGAGTTAGAACGACCACCTAAAGTATTCATGGCAATCGCAATCGACTCATGCGCTTCGGGAGACAATGCACCTAAAGACATACCCGCAGAGTCAAAGCGTTTTAAAATCGCTTCAATTGGCTCTACCTCATTTAAGGCAATTTGCTTGTCTGTTTTTAGCTTTAATAAATCACGAATCGTGGCAACAGGACGGTCATTGACTAAGTCGGCATACACTTGGTATTGCTTATAATCACCCGAACGTACCGCGTCATGTAAAGAGTTAATCACGTCTGGATTAAAGGCATGATATTCTTTGCCATACACAAACTTAAGTAAACCGCCGGGTTCAATCGCCTTACGTGCTTTCCACGCATCAGCCGCCAACTGTTTTTGATCGTCTTCTAAATCAACAAAACGCGCACCTTCAATACGACTAGGTACACCTTTAAAACATAAGCTCACGACTTCACTGTTTAAGCCAACTGCTTCAAACAATTGACCTGCGCGATACGAAGCTAAGGTTGAAATCCCCATTTTAGAGAGAATTTTTAATAAACCTTTGTTAATGCCTTTACGGAAATAAGATTGAGCCTCTAAGGGGTCACCTAATATTTCGCCATTACGCGCCAAGTCAGCAATAATCTCATTGGCCAAATACGGATAAATCGCAGTTGCACCAAAACCTAACAACACCGCAAAGTGATGTGGGTCACGCGCAATCGCGGTTTCGATAATCAAATTGGCATCACAACGTAAACCAACGGCACTTAAATGATGATGTACCGCACCTGTCACCAATAAAGCATTGGCTGGCAAATAGTCAGGACGAATATTTCTATCCGATAATACTAAGACCGAATTACCTGCTTTTATAGCCGCTTCAGCTTCGGCACATAAACGCACAATCGCTGCGTGTAAACCTTCGCTTTCTGGATAGTTTAAATCAAGAATAACGTGAGCATAACTTGGCCTTTCTTTTAAGGCTAAAATTTGCTTAAACTTACTATAAGACAATACTGGACTTGCTAATATTGCACGATTAGCATGCTCTGCGGTTTCCTCAAAGATATTCATCTCCGAACCCAAAGAAGTCTCTAAAGACATCACAATGGCTTCGCGCAAAGGGTCAATCGGAGGGTTGGTTACCTGAGCAAACTGTTGACGGAAAAAGTCCGCCACATGACGCACACGACGTGACAACACCGCCATTGGGGTATCATCCCCCATCGAGCCAACGGCCTCTTGGCCACTTTCAGCGAGTGGGCGAATAATTTGGTCACGCTCTTCAAAACTTACCAAAAACATTTTTTGATAGGCTTTAAGCTCAGCAACATCCATTTTACCCAAATTTTTCTTGTCTAATACTTCGTCATTTTCTAAACGAATCGCTTGATCACGCAACCATTTACGATACGGATGTGCCGACTTTAAACGTTGGTCAACATCTTCAGTACGTAATAGTTCGCCTGTTTGCGTATCAACCACCAAAATTTGGCCAGGCCCAACACGGCCTTTAGCAACAACATCCGTTGGTTGATAATCCCAAACACCAATTTCTGACGCGACGGTCATATAACCATTTTTGGTAATCACATAACGCGCTGGACGCAAACCATTACGGTCAAGCATACACACGGCATGACGACCATCTTGAATAACTAAACCTGCGGGGCCATCCCATGCTTCCATGTGTTTAGAGTTATATTCATAAAAAGCGCGTAAATCGGCATCCATCGTTTCAACATTTTGCCATGCTGGGGGAACTAACATCCGTAAAGCACGGAATAAGTCCATCCCACCACCCACTAAAACCTCTAACATATTATCTAAGCTAGAAGAGTCCGAGCCACTGCGATTGACTAAGGGAGTGCACTCTAACAAGTCAGGTAATAAAGGATTTTTAAATTTAGGGGTACGGGCAACAGACCAATTACGATTTCCCATAATGGTGTTAATTTCGCCATTATGTGCCACATAACGGAATGGCTGAGCCAATGGCCATTTAGGTAAGGTATTGGTAGAGAAACGCTGATGAAAAACCACGATATGAGACGCTAAACGCTCATCATCTAAATCTTTATAAAAACGGGGTAAATCGGCTGGCATCACCAAGCCTTTATAAGTAACCACCTGTGAAGATAAGGTCGTTACATAAAATAAGGGGTCATTGGCCAATTGTTTTTCGGCACGACGACGCGCTAAAAACAATTTACGATTAAAATCAGCCTTGTCCATGCCTTCGGGGGCATTAACAAAAATATGATTAAAGACGGGCAAGGTGCGTAAAGCAATTTCACCTAAAATACTGTTATCGGTTGGAACAACACGCCAACCCACCACAGATAAACCATCTTTTTGTATTTCTTGCGTCAATATCTCTTTAGAACGAGTCGCTAAAGCAGAGTCGCTATTTAAAAACACTAAGCCTACGGCAAATAAACTATTTAACTCAACACCTAACTCGGCTTGAGCAACTGCACGGAAAAAGGCTTGTGGCAATGCTAATAACAAACCACAACCATCACCCGTCTTTCCGTCGGCCGCAATCGCACCACGGTGCGTCATACAACTTAAACTATGAATCGAAGTTTGTACGAGATGATGACTCGCTTGCCCCTGCATATGGGCAATCAAACCAAAACCGCAATTATCCCGAAATTCGTCGGGCTGATAGAGGCCAGAATGGGCAACCGGCTGCATGTGCATGGCTTTACCTTAAAAAACGTGGACTTATATGAAAAACACCCTTTAACTGAGCATTTGACAATTAGACCATAGCGAATGGTTAAAAATGCGTAGCAATATTAAATTACCTGCATAAGCCCTAAAAATTAGGATTCCCCCTAAAAAATTTTCAATTTACACCAAACACAGTTGCTTGCTCACACTTCAATCACTAATTGTAATTTAATGCTCACAAAACACACAAAATTTGATTAAATGCGTAAAAATACCATTTTATTAGGGTCAAAATGGCCAAGCATTTTATATATAAATAGCTTAGCACTCAAATATTAACGCAGATATCTCACTTTTTTTTACATTAAACTGAGATTTTACAGCATTTTAGCTTAGAACAAGTCCAAAACAGGCGTTTCTGGCTCTTTTATTGGCCGTTTTTC
>DDBM01000253.1:24335-29070 GCA_002333125.1 Moraxellaceae bacterium UBA2032
TTGCAACGTCCATGCCAATGACCCTTGTGCCTTTAACCAGTCTACCGTACGGTACTGAGGGCCATGGTTTTCTGGTGGTGTAGCAACATAGTTTGTGGGTGGAACAATCTTAGCTAATTGCCCTAAATCGTTGGTAAACTCGTGGGTTTCACCTGTAAATACTTCTTGGATAGAGGCTTGTTTAATTAGATTTTTGCCTTTAATTCCTACCACAAGTAAACAACTTAAAAACAAAGTCAAAGCGACCATGGCAGAAGGCAACCATAGGCGTGATTGTAAGCTATTCATCATCGCCCCCTAAATGCTCACCTGCGCTTAAGGTTTGCACTAATGTTGCCAAGGGAAAATCAGCAGTTACAAGCGCCTGCCCTAATTTTTGGAGTAAGACTAAACGTAACTTACCTGCTAGAACTTTTTTATCAACAGCCATTAACTGCAAAAACTGCTCGGGCGAAATATCTATAGGTGGAATGATAGGTAATTGCGCTGCCAGTAAAATACGTTTTACACGTAACACCTCATCTTGAGTTAACCAACCTAAACGCCATGATAAATCAGCCGCCATTAGCATTCCTGTGGCCACCGCCTCACCGTGTAACCAAACACCATACCCCATCGCGGTTTCGATGGCATGACCAAAGGTATGACCTAAATTTAACAAGGCACGTACATCATTGGCCTCTAACTCATCAGCAGCCACCACGTCGGCTTTATTTTGACAAGAGCGAGTAATGGCTTCTGCTAGTATTTTTTTGTCTCTTGCGACTAAATCCGCCATATTTTGCTCTAACCAATCTAAAAATGGTTCATCCCTAATTAATCCATATTTAATCACTTCGGCTAAACCTGCGGCATATTCACGGTCATTTAAAGTGTCTAATACCGAGGTATCTGCCAAAACAGCATTTGGCTGCTTAAATGCACCAATCATATTTTTACCCAACGGATGATTCACGCCCGTTTTCCCCCCCACAGAAGAATCCACTTGTGCCAACAAAGTGGTTGGGATTTGTAAAAAAGACACACCACGCTGATAACAAGCGGCTGCAAAACCCGTCATATCACCAACGACTCCGCCACCTAAAGCAACTAAAGCACAATCTCGATTAAATCTCTTCTCCAATAATTGAGTAAAGATAGATTCGACGTGTGCCATATTTTTAAACTGTTCACCATCTGGCAAGATATAACTTGCCACTTGATAACCCAGCGTATTAAGCGTGTTTTCTACTTGAGCCAAATATAAAGGCGCAACGGTTGTGTTACTAACAATTAGTACTTGTTTGCCTTGTAAATACGACTGATAGCACACAGCCTGAGTCAACAATGACTCACCAATAAAAATAGGATAACTGCGTTCATTTAAGGAGACGGTGAGCGTTTGCATAACAAAAATTCAGCTACTATGGCAAAAGTCCCATTCTAGCCAAGTTAGTGCTATTGAGGAAATAATTATGAAAAATTTAAGGCTTGAATAATACTTTGCGCTAAATCTCGCGCACAACCGCTCGTGGTTGGCACAATTAAATGCGCGACCTCACGATACAATGGGTCTCTGACGTTTAATAACTCGGTGAGTTTTTGCTGAGGATTTAGCGTTTGCAATAAAGGTCTGTTTTTATCGTGTGCCGTTCTTTCTAACTGCATAGAAACAGGGGTTTCTAAATAAACAACTGTGCCACGTTGATGTAAATGGCGGCGGTTGGCATCATTTAACACTGCCCCACCACCCGTAGCTAATACCACATACTTTAAAGAGGTTAGCTCTGTAATCATCGCGGCTTCTCGACGACGAAAACCAGCCTCACCCTCTACATCAAATATCCAAGGAATAGTCGCACCTGTACGCACTTCTATTTCGTGATCACTATCCAAAAAATGCCATGACAACATTTCGGCTAAATGACGACCAATGGTGGTTTTACCTGCCCCCATTGGTCCTACTAAAAAGATGTTAGTACAAGCTGCCACTATAAACTCATTACTTGCTAGCAATCGTGTCATTTAACAAACGTGGTGTAACAAAAATCAATAACTCTTGTTTATCGTTACGTGTGACATCTTGGCGGAACAAACGCCCTAAGAAGGGGATATCGCCTAACAACGGTGTTTTAGTCACGCCCTTTAAAGACTCATTACTAAAGATTCCACCTAAAACAACCGTTTGACCATCATCAACTAAAACATTAGTCGAAATACGATTAGTATTAATCGTTAACGAACCATTTCCTAAGGCCTCGCCTGCGCTGTCTTTATTAATAAATAACTCCATATTTACTCGACCATCAGGTGTAATGCTAGGTGTTACTTCTAAACGTAATTCAGCATTAATAAACTTAATAGCAGTTGCACCACTAGAAGATGCCTCTTGATAAGGAATTTGCTTACCAGATGCAATTAATGCTTTTTGTTTATCTGCTGTTAATACTTTGGGCGTTGCAACAATTTCGCCATGGCCATCTGATTGTAAAGCAGACAACTCTAAATCTAATACCACGTTATCTGCATTCATGATACCCACAGCAAATGAACTGGCACCCACTTTATCAATTCCTAAGTCAACCGCTAAATCTGCAGGAGAGGTAATATCGTATGTGCGAATGCCTGTCGTTGTATCAATTGTTGACTCACGAATATTACCCAATGTTGTACGCGAACCACCTGCCATAATACGCTTATTTGAGCCAATATTATCATGGGCTACACCCCACTTCACTCCAAGTTCTTTAGCAAAACTACTATTTGCAGTAACAATACGCGCCTCAATCATCACCTGTTTAACAGGCACATCTAGCCTCGCTACTAATTCACGAATCTCATCAATTTTTTTAGGAATGTCTTGTATAATCAAAGTGTTAGTTCGCACATCAATCGACACACTACCGCGCTGGCTTAACAAACTATTCGAAGCATTATTGGCTCCACTATTAGTATTAATACCCGAGGTAATCATCGTTTGTAAGTCAGCGGCTTTTGCATAGCTAATTTGAATATATTCAGAACGCAAAGGTACAAGCTGTTCATTTTGATTCGCTGCTTCTAACTCCAAACGTTCACGAGCAGCGATCTCATCTGCCGGAGCAACCAACATCACGTTACCTGCGGTGCGTTTATCTAAGCCTTTGGTTTTTAAAATCAATTCTAATGCTTGATCCCAAGGAACATTTTGTAAACGTAAAGTAATACGACCCGACACTGTGTCACTTGCCACCAAATTTAACGAGGTAAAGTCAGCGATTAACTGTAATACAGAACGAACTTCAATATCTTGGAAGTTCAAGGATAACTTCTCGCCAGTGTAGATAAACTCTTTACGTTTTTTTGGGGCATCTGGCAAAATNNTGCCTTCATTGTAAGCATCAATAGTCTTAACAGGTGTAGCAAAATCATTGACATCTAAACGACGACGTAGTTTTTCGGGAATTTTAGCCCCAATAAAACGCGCAATAATTTTATTACCTTGTTGTTGCACATCAACTGGAATGGCAGGATTAGACAACCTGATGCTAATTTGGCCATCACTTTGGCTGCCACGATGAAACTCTAAACCTTCAACCTGCAATACAGCGGGTAAAGCATTTTTAACTGTCTGCTGCGTAGCAACAATTGGCGCAACAACGGGTGTATTACCTACCGCCAATTGAGCTGCGTTTGCTTCTTGCTTACCAATTTTTAAAATTAATGCATTACCTTCAACTCGCGTTACATAGCCACTCAAGGTGTCTAAGTTAACCACCACCCGTGTACGTTCTTGGTTGTCGACCACAGTCAAGCTACGAGCATTGCCATTGCCTAGACTTAAATAACGTGACGTTAAAGAATTTTTGGTATTAGGCAAATCAAAAACCAAACGCGCTGGCTTTTCTATTT
This sequence comes from Moraxellaceae bacterium UBA2032, assembly GCA_002333125.1. Classification (GTDB taxonomy): domain Bacteria; phylum Pseudomonadota; class Gammaproteobacteria; order Pseudomonadales; family Moraxellaceae; genus Agitococcus. Next base: position 28,206 of record DDBM01000253.1, read on the forward strand.
GATAGGATTGTAATTGAGGGGGGACATCGTCAAATCCTAGTTTGACCTCAATTTCATCACCAGGCAAACTTATAAAGTCGACCTTTTTAAGTGTCAATCTATCTGCCGCTGCTGCGAGTTGCAAAAACGACACTAGGCTCAAGCCTAATACCACACGTTGAATGGACATGCTCTTTTTCCCAGCAAACTTGTTATTGTTCATTGTGATCCGTTTGATCATTTGTATTCTCCAGAGCTTGGCTTACTTGTCGGCCATGACTAAAGTGCGTGGACGTTCAACCCAGCCATCTCGGCCATCAGGGACCACTTCAACAAGATTAATTTGGCTTGGCGTAATTTCAACAATCTTACCGTGGTTTTTACCCACATAATTGCCAACTTTTACACGCTGTACCCCACCATCTGAATCCTCAACCAAACCATAAAATGGACTACCCGCTTTCGTTAAGGTGCCGCGCATACGCAGCGCCTCCAAAGCAAATTTCTCTAAATATTCTTGTGGTCTAGAAAAATCTGGTGCGACGGGCTTACCCGTACTTTTAGCTAAAAACTCTTCTAAAGTTGATGGCGGCACAAAAGGGCTACGTAATTGATGTGCTGCATAGGTAAATGTGGGCATAGGCGTAAACTCAGGAGGTGCCTCAACACGACCTCTAGGTTTAGCTCGAATTGCATCCATTCTTGCTTTCATTACATCAAAGTCAGATGAGCATCCTGATAAACCTGAAAGTACAATAATTCCCAATGATAGACTAGCCAACTTGACAGACAAAGTTTTCACGTTCATTTGGCGCCTCCTGCTTTTTTAGATGCAGTATCTTCACTGGTATCTTTATAACGATACGTTCTGGCTTGTATTTCCATT
>DDBM01000251.1:0-212 GCA_002333125.1 Moraxellaceae bacterium UBA2032
TTAAAACAGGCGCGCCACTATCTGCAAATTTATTTGCTAAAGGTGCAATAGTAAAATCATGCAAGGTCACAATACGAGGCAAAGCAGAAATTCCACTCACAAAAGCACCAAAGGCATGAAAGTCGCCTTGAACCTTAACGCTAATGGGTTGCTCTACATAAAATTCTTTTGAGCTTTCACCGCCTAATGAAATGCCATCAAACTCTAAACCA
>DDBM01000251.1:229-4208 GCA_002333125.1 Moraxellaceae bacterium UBA2032
ACATAACCAAGAACTAAAACGACAACAAACACAATAACATAAACCAAAACTTTCGCTGCAAGCGGCCATGAGCCTATATTTTGTGGATCCAAAGTATTAAGAGTATTCATGAACTCCTGAAGGTCAAACTTTGCACCTTCTTTTACATCTTCACCTTTAGTGGCTTTAAGCTTCATTTGCCTGCCTCCTTATTGGTTTTTTTAACTCCTGTTTCATCATCTTTTATAGGCTCTGGAGCTTCCAACTCCACCGTCAGTGCAAAGCGATTGTTTTTCTTGTCTATTGCTGCTTTGGCCGATGCCTTATCACTCTTTTTATTTTGGTCATCTGCTGCAACAACCGTCGATAATACAGGGTTTTTAAACCATGCAGAGTTATTTATATTACGTAAAAAAGAGGAAACCTGAGTGTTACTTTCGGCATAACCTTCGATAGTAAAGACATCATCTTTTCGAACTACAGAAATCAAATACACCTTATTTGGTACTGTACGTGCCAACTCATCAAACACACGCACAATAACTGGGCGACGACCTTGCAAATCTTGGATGACCTTCATCCGCGCCAACAATTCATCTTTACGCGTTTGTAACTCATCTATTTGCTTGATTTGTCCATCAAGTGTGGCTATTTCTGACTGAATATAGGCTTTACGCTCTTCTTGATCACTCAGTTGGCTACTTAATAAAATATGGAAAAACATGATGATAGCCGCTGCAGACAAAGCAACTGCAGCGTTGATAACTATAAACTCTTGTTGACGTTGTTTTTTGAGTTCTTGTCGCCATGGCAACAGGTTAATCTTAGCCATCAGTCAAAGCTCCTTAATGCAAGACCGCATGCTATCATTAGCGCAGGCGCATCATTACTAATAGCCGCTGCATTAATTTGTGGGGCAAAAGACATATGCACAAAAGGATTAGCAACGGCTACCGCTGTACCTAGCTTTTCTTGTACTGTTTCTGCCAGCCCTAAAATAGAGGCTGTGCCTCCCGCTAACAGAATATGATCTACATCATTATACTGACTAGACGAAAAGAAGAACTGTAACGAACGCGTCACTTGTTGTACTACTGCTTCTTTGAATGGCTGCAATACCTCAACTTCGTAATCGTCAGGTAATCCGCCCTCTTTTTTAAGCTTACCCGCTTCTTCAAAGGATAAACCGTAACGGCGTTGAATCTCTTCCGTTAATTGACGACCACCAAATAGCTGTTCACGAGTATAAATAATTTTACCATCGTTAATAACATTCAATGTGGTCATGGTTGCACCAATATCGATGACCGCAACTGTTCCTTCTCGACCGCAAGGCAAGCTATCAACTAATAAATCAAACGCTCGCTCCATTGCATAAGCTTCAACATCAACCACTTTAGCGGTTAAATTAGCAATCACTAACACGTCTGTTCGAAATTCAATATTTTCTGTACGAGAAGCAGCCAATAATACACTTACCCGTTCTGGATTAGTGGGTGATGGCCCTATGACCTCAAAATCGAGGCTAATCTCTTCAAGTGGATACGGAATATACTGGTCTGCCTCTAAGCGTATTTGTGACTCACGCTCGTCATCAGATAAGTCTGCATCCATTTCGATTACTTTGGTGATGACCGCAGAACCCGACACAGCGACTGCTGCATTTTTGCTCCGTGGCTTTGCTCTTGCAAGCAGCCTAATAATAGCCTCACCAACGCCCTCGACATCAGCAATATTTTTTTCGACCACGGCATTTTGCGGCAATGGCTCGACCCCATAGCTCTCGACTCGATAACGATCACCTTGCAAACTGAGTTCCAAGAGTTTTACCGAAGTGGAGCTAATATCTAAGCCTACAAGGCTTGTATTTTTTTTACCTAGAAAGGGCAGCACGTCATTTGTTCCCTTTTATTTTTGTAATTAGAATGCGGAGTTATACCACATTCATACCAATTAACATTAAATGCTAGTCTTAACACGACTGCAAGTACCGCACAAGTGATTATTACAGTTATAATCGACTATCGTCTAGCGACTGTCACCTATTTTGTTATACACCTTGGTCTCCAATGAAAAAAATTACGTCTAAATTAGCTCGCATTCATCCTTTGGTTGCTTTTGGCATGTTAGGTCTGCTTAGCGTATCAATACTTAGCAGCGGTGTCTATTTATACCTTACCCCACAATTGCCAAATGTTGAGCAACTTCGCGAAATTAAACTCGAAACACCATTACAAATTTATAGTCGTGATGAAAAGCTCATTAGTGAGTTTGGAGAAAAGCATAGTCGCCCTCTCCGCTACAATGAAGTACCACCACTTTTAGTTTATGCTTTTTTGGCCGCCGAAGATGATAACTTTTTTAATCATCAAGGTGTAAGCCTTAAAGGTCTAGCACGTGCGTTTGTAGGGCTTGCCGAATCAGGCTCGATTCAATCAGGTGGCTCTACTATTACTATGCAAGTAGCTAAAAATTATTTTTTAAGTTCGCAGCGTACGTTTAGTCGTAAATTTACAGAAATATTGTTGGCGCAAAATATCGAGGACGCTTTATCTAAAGAAGAAATTTTAGAACTTTACGTTAATAAAATTTATCTTGGTCAACGTGCCTATGGTATCGGTGCCGCTGCGGAAGTTTACTACAGTAAAAATGTTAATCAACTATCTTTAGCAGAAATTGCAATGATTGCAGGTTTACCTAAAGCACCGTCTAAATATAATCCTGTTGTTAACCCCAAGCGCGCCTTGGCAAGACGGGATTGGATTTTAGGCCGAATGTTAGCATTAGGCTATATTAAACAAGGAGAATACGAACAAGCGATTGCCGAAGGAACAGGCATTAGTTATCACAACGCAGTAGTAGAAGTCAAAGCACCTTATTTGGCCGAGATGGTGCGTGCCACACTTACGGCACGTTTTGGCGAAAATGTACTAGGCATGGGCTATAAAGTTTATACAACGATACGTTCTGACATTCAAAATGCGGCAGTAGATTCAGTTGTGAACGGTTTGTTGGCTTATGACTTACGTCATGGGTGGCGTGGTGCAGAGGCCAATAGCAAAGATAAAGTATTAACACACTTTGATGTCATTGGCGGATTAGCCCCCGCCGAAGTGGTGAAAATCAACCAAAGCTCTGTAGAGGCCATCATGCGTGATGGTAAAACAGTCACTATTCCGTGGGCAGGACTAAGCTGGGCAAGACGCTACAAATCTGTAAATAGTGTAGGTGCAGCACCAAGCAAAGCCAGTCAAGTTGTGAGCATGGGCGATATTATTAGAATTAAAAAAGCAGGGGGCATTTGGATTTTAAGGCAAATCCCCAAAGTACAAGGTGAGTTAGTGGCATTAAACCCAGAAACAGGGGCTATTGAAGCCTTAGCAGGTGGTTTTGATTTTAGTGTCAGTCAGTTTAATCATGGCATACAAGGCTGGCGGCAAGCAGGATCTACACTTAAACCGTTTATTTATGCTTTGGCCTTAGAGCGTGGTTTTCAACCTGATAGCATCGTCAATGACTCCCCTATGACCATTGGTAATTGGACTCCAACTAACTCTGATGGTCGTTATATGGGGGCTATTAGCTTAAGACGTGCTTTATATTTATCGCGTAATTTAGTCTCTATTCGCTTACTGCAATCTGTGACTTTAGACAGAGCCAGAACCTACCTACCCCGTTTTGGCTTTATTGAAGATAACCTGCCCAATAACTTAACCCTAGCCTTAGGTACAGCCCAAGTAGTGCCATTACAAATGGCAACGGCTTATGCTGCATTTGCCAATGGGGGTTATCGAGTAAATCCTTATTTTATTGAACGTATTGAAGATACAACAGGCAAGGTTTTATTTCAGGCCAATCCCGAACAAGTGTGTAAAGCATGTGACGACCCTGCTCTAGCCAATGAAATGCTCGCACAAAAAATAGAAGCTACTCCTAGCGAATTAATTGGAATAGGCTCTGATGTCTCGGTACTTGATGCACCTGACCCTTTAATACCACC
>DDBM01000089.1 GCA_002333125.1 Moraxellaceae bacterium UBA2032
TGGCGGTGATTTGGCGTGTGGTGGTGTGAATATGATGTTTGTTACTCAACCCAGCTATCGGTTTATTGATTTATTCGCAGGGATTGGCGGTTTTCACTTAGCTTTTCATCAGCAAGGGGCAATGTGTGTTTTTGCCTCCGAAAAAGACAAATATGCTCGTCAAACTTATGCCAGCAACTTCAAAGATATCTCACCTGCGCTCTTTGAGTCTAATTTATATAACGATGACATTCTGTCGATAACGCCTGAAAATGTACCTGAACATGACATCTTGTGTGCTGGCTTTCCCTGTCAACCTTTTAGCCAAGCAGGCTTCAAAAAAGGTTTTGATGAAGATTATCAAAGTCGTGGCAATATGTTTTTTATTTTAAGAGATATTATTGCAGCCAAACGACCAAAAGCCTTCTTTTTAGAAAATGTTCGCCATTTGCAAAATCACGATGAAGGCCGCACCTTTACTATTATTAAAGATATTTTAGAAAACGAATTAAATTATCGTGTTTATTATAAAATTGTTAAAGCCTCTGATTATGGGCTTCCTCAACATCGCCCACGTATCTTTATTATTGGTTTTAAAAAGGAAGATCACTACCCGACTATTTTTAAGTTTCCAGACCCAATTCCCTTAAAATTTACTATGTCTGATGTTTGGGGTGGTTTTTGCCCAAAAGATATTGGCTTTACCTTACGTGTTGGCGGCAAGTCTTCACCGATTACCGATAGACGAAATTGGGACTCTTATTGGGTTGATGGTGAAGTACGAAAAATTGGCCTGCGCGAAGGCAAAAAAATGATGGGCTTTCCTGACGATTTTGTTTTTCCTGTATCGCGGACTCAAGCGATGAAGCAGCTTGGTAATAGTGTAGCTGTAGATGCTGTCAGCCAAGTAGCCAAAGCGATGATTGCGTATTTGAATACACGAGAAGCCTCACCAGTAAAAACCAATAACCTCTTTCTAAAACAGCCTGTTCTTTTTTAGAGTATTTATATGGCTAATTATGAAACACTAAACAAAGGTGAATGGAGTGAAGTCTTTGCGCTTCTGCGTACTCTATCAGATGGTATTTTAAAAGGCTGTAACGCTCGTCTTGAACATCAAATAAACGATACTATTCCTTTTATTTATTTAAAACATACTGCGGTGAATGGCTCAGATATTCATTATCATATAGAAAATGAAAATATTAAAATTATCAGTCGAACAGACACGACTATGATTAGTCGCTCTTCTTTAAACTCAGCAGCAAACACTGTTTTTGAGAAAATCATAAATTCAAGTAATCGTACATTTAGAATTATTGAAATTGATAATATTTTAGAAGAAATGCAGTATCCTCGCCTTAAATCACCCACGGCATCTAAAAGTGATTTAATCATTGCTTTAGTAGAAAACAGCCAAGCTATAGAGCGTGGATTTAGCGTTAAAAGCAATCTTGGCGCAAACACCTCGTTAGTCAACGCCAGTAAAGCGACTAATTTTTTATTTGAAATTTCATCGGTTAAATCAGAATGGCTGTCTCTTAAAGCTAAAAAACTGGTTGCCAATATCCCTATTGAAAATATTCGTTTCCTTGGCATGGATAACACGACATATCATCATAATTTACAACTCATAGACCTACAACTACCTCAAATTATTGCGTTTATGCTGATTCATTATTTCCGTGGTTTATCCACTCGAATTAGCGATTTATTAGCCGAAATTACTCGTCAAAACCCATTAAGCTTATCAAACACGGATTTATATCGCGCCAAAATTGAAGATTTTTTAGTCAGCTCTGCGCTCGGCATGGTTCCCACACAAGAATGGAATCGCTTACATAGTGCTGATGGTGGCATGATGATCGTTAAAGAGAATCGTGAAGTAGTAACTTTTTACTGTATCAATGCTCAATCTATGACATATTTTAGGCAATATCTGATTGAAAACTGCTATTTAGATACTGCAAGCACTACTCGGCATGGATTTGGTAGAATTTATGATGATAATAAACTCAAGCTTAATTTATTAATTCGGTTATAAATAATGAACTTTCTTGACTGCGTAAAATTTGACCAAGATGGCCTTATTCCTGCCATCGCCCAAGACGCGCAAACAGGCCGCGTTTTAATGGTGGCATGGATGAACCGTGAAGCCCTACAACTCACCGCACAAAAAAAACGCGGTGTGTATTGGTCACGTTCACGCCAAAAACTATGGCATAAAGGCGAAGAGTCAGGCCACATTCAAGTAGTCAAAGAAATTCGCCTCGATTGTGATGCCGATGTAATCACCTTACAAATACAACAATTAGGCGGCATTGCCTGTCATACAGGGCGCGAGTCGTGTTTTTATCGTAAACTAGACGATAATCTACAATGGCAAATTGTTGACCCAGTCCTTAAAGACCCACACGCGATTTATGAGCATCCAAAACATGAGCATTAATGTATTAGCCCAACTTGATGAAATTTTAGCAGAGCGTAAACAAGCCACGGCTGATACCTCTTATGTGGCTAGTCTTTACAAAAAAGGCCTTAATAAAATTTTAGAAAAAGTCGGTGAAGAATGTACCGAAACCATTATTGCCGCCAAAGATGCTACACTTTCTGGTAGTACGGATGATTTAATTTATGAAACGGCAGACTTGTGGTTTCATACGCTTGTCATGTTAGGGCATTTTAATGTGCCGTCTCAAGCGATTTTAGACGAATTGGCGCGACGCTTGCATACATCGGGTCACACCGAAAAAGCAGCACGTCAGCCCACAGCGTAGCTTTTGGATGCTTACACTGTTTAGCGGTTATCACTTATTTTTATTATCGAGGTAAAACATTATGGCAGGTTTATCGATTAGTCACTTGCTGATTATGTTAGTCGTTGTTGTGTTACTGTTTGGTACATCAAAACTCAAAAACTTGGGTAAAGATTTAGGCGGAGCGATTAAAGGCTTTAAAGACTCCATGAAAGATGGCGAACAAGCCGCAAGCTCCACAAGCACATCACCGACACAACACATCAGTCAAAATGCGCCGATTGACAGCACATCTACTCCCGTCAACACCAAAAAAGATAATGTCTAATGTTTGATGTGGGTTTTAGTGAATTAATTTTGTTGGGCATTGTTGCCTTAGTGGTGCTTGGCCCCGAAAAACTGCCTCACGCTGCGCGTATGGCAGGGGCTTGGCTTGGCAAAATTAAACGCACCGTGATTGACATTCAAGCCGAGATAGAAAAAGAAGTCTCGGCTGCCGAACTCAAACAACGCATGAATGACGAAATCGAAAAGCTAAAAGCACTCAGCGAGCCTGTTGAAGAAGAAATACAAGCGGTACAAAATACGATTCATCAGCATATTGACGAGGCATCAAAAACCGTAGATGCCGCTCCCGCTTATATTGAATCGCTTGCATCAACACCCGATACCACGACAAACGCCACATCAGATGAAGCATCAACCTCTACTGTTAATTTAGTTAAGCCATGAGTGACCCGACTTTGGACACCAACCCTGACGAAATGCCTCTTGTATCGCATTTAATCGAATTACGCACCCGACTAATGCACATTATTGGTGCGACTTTAGTATTATTTATTGCCTTAGTTGCCTTTAGAAACGATTTATATACCCTACTTGCCGCCCCCTTACGCAATTTATTACCTATTGGTAGCAGCATGGTGGCAACGGATATTACCTCGTCCTTTGTTACGCCATTCAAATTAACTTTTTTTGTGGCTTTTGTGGTGGCTATTCCGTATGTGCTGTATCAAATTTGGCTTTTTATTGCCCCTGCGTTATACAAGCACGAAAAGCGGCTTGCGATTCCTTTATTAGTTTCTAGTGTGATTTTATTTTATATTGGTATTTCATTTGCTTACTTTGTCACACTTGGCCCTGTACTCAAGTTTTTTGTGAGTGTTGCGCCCGAAAACGTTAATTTTATGACCGACATTAATGCTTATTTAGACTTTTGTATTAAGTTTTTTTTGGTGTTTGGTTTTACCTTCGAGATACCTGTTTTTGTCTTAGTACTAATCATGGCAGGTATTATTAGCACCGAGAGTTTGGCCGATAAACGTCGTTATATTATTGTGGGCTGTTTTGCTATTGCAATGTTTGTTACCCCGCCCGATGCGTTATCGATGACGGTATTAGCGGTGTTAATGTGGCTCTTATTTGAAGTAGGTTTGTTTTTTGGTAAGTTTTTAGAAAAGAAAGATCCAGACTTACACATTTCACCGAAATGAGCGCGTTTTGTGAACATAAGGGCATTAACAATGCCTGAAATGCAAACAAATAAGCGATAACTGCGTAAGTCCTAAGAGGTTGAGGAGCGTTAAGAAGGCATGAGTATTCTGCCTTCTATATACCAAGCTTACACCACAACATGAGTCATGAGTGTCACAGGCGCACGTTGTACTACAGGCAAAGCTTTTTGACGTGCTTGCCATAAATCATAACTCGCCTGCATCTGTAACCATAAATCGGCACGTCCGCCATTTTCGACACCTAACCACGCCTCAATACGTAAAGCCATTTCTGGCGAAATACCTGCGGCACCATGAAGCACCCTAGACAATGCTGCACGTGATACGCCTAATTGTTTAGCCGCCGCTGTAACAGTTAACCCTAAAGCAGGTAATATATCCTCACGTAATGTTTCGGCAGGATACGGAGGATTAAACATTTGTGTCATTTTAAAACCTCTTAGTGGTAATCTTGATAATCAACTAACACGGCATTTTCTGCTTCAAAATAAAAGGTTAATCGCCAATTGCCATTAACCGAAACAGCATAATGGCCATCAACCAATTGGTTTTTATGATTTTTTCCTGTTAGCTTATGCAATTTCCAACCCGCTATATTCATATCCTGAACTTGTGATGCCTGATTTAATTGATTAAGCTGACGAGCTAGTTTACTTTTATGTGCCGCTTGTATTCCTGCCATGCTACCTGTTGTAAAAAATACCTCTAGCCCTTTATGCCTAAAACCTTTAATCATATATTTGGTCTCTTTTCAATCATTATTGTATAGCGATACTGCACACTATACAATCAGAATACCCAAAATTTCCGCTCTCCATGTTAGACAAAAATCACGCCAACCTTAAGGCAAAATCATTGGTTGCTTTTACCAAAGCATCAATAATGCCTAACTCAGCCGCCGAATGTCCTGCATCTCTAATAATATGTAACTCACTACGCGGCCATGCTTTATGTAAGGCAAATGCGCCATCCAAAGGACACACCACATCATAACGGCCATGCACAATCACACCGTCAATGTCCTTTAATTTATGCGCTTGATTAAGCAATTGATTAGGTTGCAAAAAAATATCATGGGCAAAAAAATGGCTTTCGATACGCGCCAACGACAACGCCGTATGAGGGTCAGCAAAATGATGCACCACATGAGGATTAGGCTTTAAGGTAGAACACATACCCTCCCACACCGACCACGCTTTAGCAGCAGCCATTTGCGCTAACTCATCTTCACCTGTTAAGCGTTTATGATAAGCAGCCATAAAATCGTGGTGTTCTTCAACAGGAATAGCTTTTTTATACTCTTCCCACGCATCAGGAAAAATACGACTCGCCCCCTCCTGATAAAACCATAATAAATCTTCACGTCGACACAAAAATACACCACGCAAAATCAAACCTAAAACACGCTCAGTATGTGCCTCTGCATAAGCCAAAGCCAAGGTAGAACCCCAAGAACCACCAAATAACAACCATTGCTCTATGCCCAAATGTTGACGTATTAGCTCCATATCAGCCACTAAATGGCCTGTGGTATTATTTTCTAAACTAGCATGAGGTGTTGACTGCCCTGCACCGCGTTGGTCAAACAACACTATTCTATATATGGTTGGGTCAAAAAAGCGTCTGTGCCACGGTTGTGTGCCTGCACCCGGCCCACCGTGTAAAAACACCACAGGAATGCCTTGTGGGTTGCCACTTTCTTCTACATACAAATTATGAGTGTCATCCACAGGTAAATGAAAATGATGATGCGGCTGAATTTCGGGATAGAGGCTTAACATGAGTGTTCCTTAACAGGTTATTTAACTCAAGAATACTGGATTTACTTCATAATACACAAACTCTGTTTTGCCTAAGTGCCTGACTCTGTTTACAATCCACTTACGTTTTTAAGCCGAGAGCCATTATGGCCACCTTACCTCTATTAATAGAAGCCGAACAATTACTTGCTCACCTTAATGATGACAATTTATTAATTGTTGATTTGTGCAAAAATTCTGTTTATCAACAAGCACATATTCCAAATGCCGTTTGGGTTAATGGTCGTGATTTAGTCAGTGGTGAATTACCTGCGGCGGGTCAATTACCCAGCCTCGACAAACTTACTCAATTATTTGAATCTATAGGCTTGACTGCCAATAAACATATTGTGGTTTATGATGACGAAGGTGGCGGCTGGGCAGGACGTTTTATTTGGACTTTAGATATTATTGGCCACAAAAATTATTCGTATCTTAATGGCGGATTACACGCATGGTTAGCCGCCGCTTATAGCATTGACAATACACCCGTTAGCGTTGCGCCATCAAAGCTCACATTGCAATTGTATACCCCAGCCCAAGCATTAATAGCTGACGTTTTGGCTCATTACCAAGATACCACTCATTATGTTTTATGGGATGCACGTTCGGTTGAAGAATATAAAGGCTCGCGTTTATTAGCGATGCGTGGCGGCCATATTCCTCATGCGGTACATTATGAATGGACAAATGTAACCAACAAAGACAACTCACTTAAATTGCGGCCATTAGCCGTTATTCAGCAAGAGTTAGCCGCTTTAGGTATAGATAACAGCAAAACCGTGATTACTTACTGCCAAACACATCATCGTTCTGGACTAAGCTATTTGGTCGGAAAGCTGTTAGGCTTTAACATAAAAGCTTATGCAGGCTCTTGGAGTGAATGGGGTAATCGTCAGGATACACCTGTAGCAGTTTAAGTTCCCCCTCACTCTAGCTCTCTCCCACAGGGAGAGAGGACTCCCTCTCCCGTTGGGAGAGGGNNGGGGGGGGGGGGGGGGGCTAACATAACAAGCAGTTTATTTTTGTATAGAGATTTTATTTATGTCTTTGTTTATTACGTTTCAGCATATTGTGCCACAGCATTTATTATCACGTGGTGTGGGTCGATTGGCAGCCAGTCAAAACACCTTAATCAAAAATACCTTTATTAAAAATTTTGCCGCACAGTACGAC
>DDBM01000229.1 GCA_002333125.1 Moraxellaceae bacterium UBA2032
ACTGGTCAAGACGGTATTACTATTTTGGTTAAGCCTGGTGCTCTTACTAATACTGAAGTTGCAAATATGGGCGTTACTCAAGGAACGCGCGATTTAATTGATAATCCGGTTCAAGGCTATTATGCAAATAATGATAATGCTTTTGCTGGTTTGTCGATTGGCTCAATTGTAATTCATGATGATGATGGTTTGGGTACATATGGTGTGTCAGCGACAGCTAATTCTGGTGCTTTGATTATTGGTGGTAGTGCTCCTGCTCTTGATTTGAATGGTAATGGTGATACGTTAGATGCGGGTGAGTCGGCTGCAGAACAAACAGCAGCTAATCGAACAGTATTGTTGGCTGATGGTTCTTCGCCGATTAAGATTGATGTTGATATGGTTGGTGATTACGATGGTGCTGGTGCGGGCACTGGTGCGATGTTAAATGTTAAGATTACCACACCGCGCTTAGCCATTAAAACAGGTAATATTTATGTAGCGGATAGTGATGCCATTGCTGGTACTGCTGCTGTTGCTGCTTCTGCCGCCGTAGCAGGTGTTGATGCTAATGGTGATGGTGACTTTACTGATCCGGGTGATACTGCTCCTGTCGCTGCAGTTCTTGCTTCTGCTGCTGTTACAGAGGTTGATGGTTCGAATACATCTGGTAAAATCAAAATCTTGAGTGGTCTTGAAATAGTGATGGGTGCTGCGTCAACTACTATCCAATTAGGTTCAGAAGCTCAGGGACACATGGTTGTTGCAAATACAAGTCTTATCGGTGGTTTGACTATCAATGGGTTGGAAGTGTTTGATGCGGGTGGAACAATTGGTGGATTGGGTACTGTAGTTACTACAGGTGGTAGCTTGTATGTAGGGTCTTTGTCAATTAAAGATGCAGGTGGCTCTAACTTGACTGTTGTTTCTAATGTGGATATTGGTAGCGTAAGCACTCAGGTGTTTAATGACGCTCCTACTCTACCTGCATCAACTCAGTCTTTAACTGATGTCAATACTAATATCAATACTGCGTATGATGCTGGTGTTCTCAAGAATGCACTTGCTACTCAAAGCGCGCCAGCGGGTAATGTGGCTTTGACTGGTACCTACAGTGGTTATTTAGATTTGGCCACTAAAGCAGCTACTCCAGGCGCAGGTCAAGCGGTTGCGATAGCTGATAAAGCAGCGGTTGATGGTGCTGCCACGCCTGGTAATTTGTTAGCATTGCGTGCTGCTGTCTTGGCTCAGACTCAAGCGGCTTCACAAAAAGCTTACAATGGTTTGGTTATTGAGATGAAACAATTTGGTACTTTAGCTGGTGGTGCTGATGTGGCATTGAATAATATCCGTATTGGTGATTCATCTGCTGCTACTTTGGGTGACGTGCAAATCCTTGGTTTGAATATCAACGGTACAGTGGCTATTATTTCTGGTCACTAATTCTTAATAGAGGATTTATTCTCGCTTAAGATAAATTACGGCAGCTTAGGCTGCCGTAATTGTTTGTTAAATAAAAATAAAATAAAAAGGTGCTCAACATGAGTCACATTAAAAAAGCTAAGTTGTTTGTGGCGGCTAGTGTTTTAAATATCTCCTCTGTATGTGCCTTAGAAAATTTAAATGAAGAAGATTTGGCTAATGTCACGGGGCAGGATGGCATAACNNAAAGGTGTTTTACCTGCGGATAATGCTACCTTGTTGGCCAAAAATGTCGGTGTAAAAGTCTGTAATGAAGCGGCGATTAATGGTGCGTGTAGTGTTGTGGGCGTGCAAGGCATAAATTTTGATATAGATTTAGTGGGCGATAGTGATGGTGCAGGGGTTGGCGGGGCAATGTTGAATATACAATCCCGTTTATTTGGTACAGCCAACAAACTTCGTGTCTATATCGACAAAATAGCCTTACGCAACAGTGCGGGTGGCAATGAAAGTACATTGATAGACTTTAATAACCCAGATTCCTCAGGCAAAGATTATTTCGACTTAATGCCTTCTGACGGTAAGTTGTTTACCTTGCAATTAGGGAGTGAAACCGCATCCAGCCATATGTTTAGTTTTGGTACAACAGTTTTTAATACCATTGATTTTGGCGAAATACGCATAACGGATAAAGCAGATACGGGTTTAGTAGCTGTAAACGGTCGAAGCTTACGCTTTAAATTACGTTTAGATAATGTGAATTTAACGGGGGCAGGTTTAGATATTAATCCAACGGGTTTAATGTTTACAACACCGAATTTAACGAATATGAATGTAACCTTCAGCGAGATTAAAGCGGGTCTTAACGATACCAGTATGGGTACTATCGGCATTCAGGGTTTAAATTTAAGTAATCACAGATTGACGATTACGGGTAAAATTTAACCGTACAGGAGAAACTACCATGTATGCACATCGCCAAATTTACCCACACGCCCAAGCCACTATTGCAGTACCTCCTGAGCTGCAAAATCGTCCCATTGAGGTGATTTTTATGGCATTAAACGAATTTTCTGAGCCATCGAGTCCAAATATGGCCCAAAAACAGGCGGCAGCAACAAATATTCAACAGGTATTTGGTTTGGTTAAAGCATCAAAGCATGTGAGTCTGGAAGACATGGAGCAAGCTATCGGGTACATTGTTCTCTCTCCCCGAGGGAGAGAGTTAGAGAGAGGGTTAAGTGGGGTCGATGAGAGTATTGGTATCTGTGTAGGCGCAGCTTATAACGCATGACGCTTTTACCTTACAGCATTTTCATATATTTCAAACCGCGTTGAATAGCTTTGTTTCATCGCATACAGATTTCGCAGATTGTATGATTTTGGCGGAAAGTCAATATGCTCATTCAATTTTGGCGACATTTGATAAAAAATTAAGTCGGCCAGCAAGGATGTTTATTACTTTCGCCGTAAAACGCTGCCAGCATCTGTAGCTTGCAAACATTGCATGTTAACCTGTTTCCGCAAACTTGCTTTTTCAAATTTTTAATATATCATATCTTAATATAGAGAACTCTACGCAGAGTGTGTATCATGATTGCTGAATTTGCTGTAGCTACTCAAGCTGTTGTAAATAAACAAGAAAAAACTCAAGTCGATCGCAAGCGTATGGATTATGCTTTATCATCAGGCGCGCCTGTTAAGCTGCCATCTTGCTTGTCCCGTGAAGAAAAGCGTCGCTTTATCATCTCAAATGGCTAAATTGCGGACAAAACATATTTATGAGCGACGCAAAGCAAAGCATAGCGTTTACTATCTTCTAAAGGGGAGCGTTACAGCAGATTATACTTGCAATGTTTCCGTTAGTCGTATATCCTAGATGCGTAGCTTGTGGTGGTAGGAAAATCCCCACGTTAAAAACCTAAATTCCTTGTTTTTGGTGGTGGTAGGAAAATCCCCACGTTAAAAACCTAAATTCCTTGTTTTAATCGCTACCAAGAAACCCCAACCAACCAGTTGGGGTTTCTTGTATTGGAGATAGTGTGGAGCTAAAAAAGCTAGACCAGTCATTTTATACGGATCATCCAAGGATTGAACAGGCTCTAGACTTTGATATGCAGTCTGGCACATGGACAGGAAATAAAGTACGGGGTCATGGTATCGTCACTATTGATGTCAACGGCTTGCTTTTCGCTATTCCAGCTCGCACTAATATCAAACACAACGCGGCATTCATACTTCAAATAAACAGAAGCGACAGACAAGTTAAAGGTATGGGCTTGGATTATTCAAAATCGCTTTTAATCTCTGATCTAAAATATGTCACTTCAGATGTATTCGTTTTATCTGATAAGGCTGCTGGTAAGAAACTTATTGGCAAAGAGCAGCATATTACTAATCAATTCACAAAATACGTTGAGAAGTACATTTCTGCGATTAGAAAAAATGATCTGTTTGTATTAAATTCATTTGATTATAGGCACACGACTCTCATTAACTATCACAAAGAGCTTGGTATAGAAAATAGCAAGTAGCCCGTGTGGAACACGGGAAATAGGTAGATTTAATAACATAAGCTATTGTTTTAAGTTGTTTTCATCCCGTATTTCATACGGGCTACAACTTGCTTCGTCAGGCTCAGCATAAACGGATAAAAATACACCGCTCGCCCTGAGCTTGTCGAAGGTTTTGCTGTCAATGGTTCGACAAGCTCACCATAAGCGGTGAAACTTTTGCTTAGGTGCTTAGCAGCCCTCTCTCTAACTCTCTCCCTTGGGGAGAGAGGACAAAGGCAAAAACGTGTTTTACTTCTTCTTCCTAAGTGTGTTTAGTGTCGATGCGGGTTATATTGCTCCCTTTCCCCGAGGGAGAGGACTGGGGAGAGGGTTAAAAACCGTACAATAATCGACTATAAACGTAGCGATTACGTAAAACTACGTGAAAATTACCTAAATAAAGTGTATTTTCTCTGAGTTCGTATAATAAACTCATTCAAAGGTTTTTTTAAAACCTAATAACTAGAAAAAAGTATATGTTTCTACTAACCATTGGCTCCGCCATCATCTATATGTTTGCAACAGATGCCTTTGAAGTGGCAGAAAAAAAGCCGTCTAGCATTTATTTTAGCCATCCTATTGATAGTCGCCATAATAGCTATACCTCCTTGAGCCAGCCTATAGAAACAGTGGCTCCATTGGTCGAGCAGCAATATAAAAATATTATTCATCAAGCGTATGACTATAGTTGTGGCTCTGCTGCCTTAACAACCGTTTTAAATGGTTATTTAGGTCGTCAGTTTACAGAAAAGCAAGTGATGGATGGATTGCTTAAATTCGGCGAATACGACAAAATTGTTCAGCGTCGTGGTTTCTCGATGTTGGACATGAAGCGTCTAGTGACAGCCTTAGGCCACCCCAATAACGGCTTTAAAGGCACCTTAGATGAGTTGAAAAAACTAGATCATCCTGCGCTTGTTGCCATTCATTACATGAACTTCAAGCACTTTGTTGTAATAAAAAAATATCAAGATGGTCGTTTTTTTGTGGCTGACCCTGCATTAGGTAATATTAGCTTTCCAGAGGCTAAATTTGACGAAGTATGGGATAAAGTAGATGGTATGGGGCGAATGTTTATTATTTTCCCAAATGGTTTTAAACCACAGTCAACTTTAGAGTTAACAGAAAGTGATATGCGTTTTGTAAGTGATGAAACAATCAGTCACCTTGCATTTATGCAAATAAAAGAAAACACCTACCAAGCGCAACGTGCTGCAGATCGTGCATCAACATTGCAGCGTGTATTTAATGCCGATAGCAATGCCGATGCCTCTGAAAAAATAATTAATGTACCGCTACGTACTTATTTTAGAAAGAAGTAGCGGTTGATTTTGTACTGATAAGACCTATAAGGAATCACAACAATGAGAAACTGGGGTAAAGCTCCGCAAATTTTGGTCGCGCTCAATTGCGTCTGTT
>DDBM01000240.1 GCA_002333125.1 Moraxellaceae bacterium UBA2032
GTGGCTATTTCTACCACCTTAGTCAAGCGTGTTCAAGAATGTGACCATATTCAACTACTCGAAAACCGTGTCGCGATTGACTTAATTACCACCAAAAAATTGGGTTTAGAAAACGAGCCTAATCGGGTTGTGGGTGCATATGTTTTAAATAAAGCGACTGGCCAAGTTGAGTTATTTAGAGCGCGTTTTGTGGCTTTGGCCACAGGTGGCGCAAGCCGCGCTTATTTTTATACTTGTAATCCTGATATTGCCACAGGTGACGGCATTGCAATGGCATGGCGTGCAGGGTGTCGCGTCGCCAATATGGAATTTAACCAATTTCACCCCACCAGTTTATATCATCCTCAAGCTAAGTCTTTTTTGATTACCGAAGCGATGCGCGGTGAAGGCGCAGTGTTGCGTTTGCCCGATGGTGAGCGTTTTATGCCGCGTTTTGACGAACGTGCCGAACTTGCACCACGCGACATTGTGGCGCGTGCCATTGATTTTGAAATGAAGCGTTTGGGTATTCGTTGTGTGTATTTAGATATTACTCACAAAGAACCTGAATTTGTTAAAAGCCACTTTCCTACGATTTATAAAACCTGTTTGCAATACGGAATTGATATTACTAAAGACTGGATTCCTGTCGTGCCTACAGCTCACTTTACTTGTGGCGGCGTGATGGTGAATTTGCATAGCGAAACTGATATTAGCCATTTATATGCTATTGGTGAAACCTCGTTTACGGGCTTACACGGCGCAAATCGTATGGCAAGTAATTCGTTGTTAGAATGTTTTGTGTTTGCTATGGCTGCCGCGCAAGATATCGAAAGTCGTTTACACGACACCGCACCGCCACCTGCTTGCCTCTCTTGGGATGAGTCGCAAGTGCGTAACTCCGATGAAGATGTGATTATTTTGCATAATTGGGACGAGTTACGACGTTTTATGTGGGACTATGTGGGTATTGTACGCAGCGACAAACGCCTACAACGCGCTTTACGCCGTATTGAATTGCTTAAGGTTGAAATCACCGAATATTACAGTAACTATAAAGTGTCGCCCAATTTATTGGAGTTACGCAATTTAGTATTAATTAGTGAGTTAATTGTGCGCTCGGCTTTGGCACGAAAAGAGTCCCGTGGTTTGCATTACACACTCGATTATCCACAAATGAATAACGAGATTGTGGATACCGTGTTAATGCCACCTGAGTTTGTGGTGGCTAAGTAAAACATTATTTGTAGCCTGTATGCAGCTTAGCGAAATACAGGAAAAACAAAGAATTGAAGTCAAAACCCCGTGTTGCGTTGCCCTTCACACGGGCTACCGATGATAATTTATTTTTGAAAATTGGTATCAATATCCATNNATGGCGACGATATTGCACCACAAACAGCATTAATACCAACACGCTCAAGCCAATGGCTACCCATATAGGAATATACGCCACCCAAATGGCCGCTAACGCCAACAAATAAAAAAACATCACACTTCCCTGTTGCCAACGCGAGGCATTAATGGGACTGTCCAATTCCCACGCGCTCATAAATCACCTTAATAATATGGCTTATATTAGGGTCTGTTGGCTGCTCATAGCCCATAAACCACGCCAATAAATCGGGGTCTTCACATTTAATCAACTTGGCTACCATGGCTTGCTCATTATCGGGCAATAACAAATAATGGTCGCGCATAAATGGCTCAAAAAACACATCTAACTCTTTTAAGCCGCGTCTAGCGCGCCAAAACATGGCACGTTCGGCAGTAGTTAATTCACGCATCTTTCATCTCGCTGATTTTGTTAAACTATTATATGCTTTACTCAACCAAAAACCTATCGTCTAGGGCTTAGACTGCTTTATTGAGTGTGTATTATGTCTGCGTTACAAATTATTCGGCTCACAAATGAGAGCGTCTTAAATATTCAAGGTATTGATGCACATAAGTTTTTGCAAGGTCAAACTACCACAGACTTTAAAGAACTTAACGCCGAACAGTCGCGTTTAGGAGCTTATGCCAATCTTAAAGGCCGTATTGTATTTAGTTTTAGAGCCGTTGAATGGCCTACACAAAGCCTGTATTTGGTGATGGACAGTGAGCTACTCGCTACTGCAAAAAACACGTTTCAAAAATATATTGTCTTTTCTAAAGCACAAATTAGCACGCCTGATGTCGCTGTACTGGGCATTGTAGGCGTTGATGGAGCAACGGTTTTAAAGACACTTTTTGGCTTTTGTCCTGCAACTATCAATCAAACACAAAGCAACGAGCAAATCAGTATTACACGGCTGCATGGCCAAGACCGTTGGCTGGTGTTAGTACAAGCTGATGCACTTGAAGAAGTTTGGGCAAAATTAAGCACACAAGCCAATATAGGCACACTCAACGAATGGCGTGCAGCACAAATTGCGGCAGGTGAATCGCCTATATTAGCCGAGACAAGCGAGTTGTATCAGCCTCAAGAGCTTAACTTTATGAACTTACAAGCGATTAGCTATAACAAAGGCTGTTATACAGGCCAAGAAATTATTGCGCGTTTGTATTTTAGA
Source organism: Moraxellaceae bacterium UBA2032 (assembly GCA_002333125.1). Taxonomy (GTDB): domain Bacteria; phylum Pseudomonadota; class Gammaproteobacteria; order Pseudomonadales; family Moraxellaceae; genus Agitococcus. Next base: position 2,535 of record DDBM01000240.1, read on the forward strand.
GGCAAACTTAAACAATGGGTGCATCGCTTTAGTGTTAATAGCAGCGTATTGCCTGCACTTAATAGCGCAATTTATGATGAAACAGGCCATAGCCAAGGCCATGTGGTATTGGCGGCACAAAGTGACCCTCAAACTATTGAACTATTAGCGATTGTGCGCCATGAATATGCTCATACCGTGTTTTTAGGTGACGAAAAATTACCGCTTACACTGTTAGACTTACCATATGAGGTTGAGGCTAAAGTGTAGTTAACCCTCTTTTATCTAAACCTATTTATAAGGGCTTCGACTCCGCTCAGCCAACAAAAAATGCTTCCTGAGCGGAGCCGAAGGGATGTCAAAAAACCCTACACTTTTTTAGCATTTTTACGTTGTTTGCGCTCGGCTAACCATCTAAAAATCAATCCATCGGGGCGATCTATACCG
>DDBM01000183.1 GCA_002333125.1 Moraxellaceae bacterium UBA2032
GTGACTAAAGTTGCCGCATGAACCTGAGCAATCGAAGCCGAAGCCAAAGGCACTTCATCAATAAACGAGAAAATACTGTCTAAAGGCTGTTTTAACTCGCTTTCTAGGACTTTTTTGATGTCTTTAAAGGGCAAGGCTTTGGTTTTATCTAAACAGTGCTGAAACTCATTGACATAATCAGCAGGAAACAACGACGGCGAACTCGCAACAAATTGTCCTAATTTGACGTAGGTCGCGCCCAAGCGTTCAAAGGTTTGACGCACTAAACGCGGCGTTGCAGGGCGATTACCGCGCAACCAACTAATACCTGTTCCCGCCAATACCACACTCGTTTCACCAATGCGTAACACTCCTTTTAAAGCATTACCTAATGTTGCATAACGATTCATGACTTTACCTCGTTGTTGACGTTGCCACAGACGGGCATATACTGCTTTTTTACACATTCCGCTATTTTCCACTATTTCCCGCTATTCTCTAGGCTTGCAGCTTGTATTTTTGCAGCCTTCTTCACATTTCCCACTATTTTAAACCTTTTAATCTTACGCCATTTACGCCATATTTACGCCAGTCTGTTTTTTGGTGGAAATATGGCGACTTATCGAAAGCGTGGCGACTCATGGCGCGTAGAAATTTGCGTGAATGGCATTAGGGCTAGTTCGACTCACGACACTAAAGCTCAGGCGAAGCATTGGGCGATTCACAAAGAAGTTGAGATGAAGTCATATGATAGCGATATTCCGCGCCACACACTACGCGAAGCCTTAGAAAAATACAGGGACACCGTATCAGCCAATAAAAAAGGCGCAAAATGGGAAATGTCGCGCATAAACAAGTTTATCACGACAATGCCTTTTATTAACGAGCAACTGACAGAATTAAAAACATCAACATTGGCCCAGTGGCGCGACGACAACCTTAAAAAAATACAACCCGCTTCTGTGCGGCGCGAAATGACCGTTATAGCGTCCATGTTTGAGATAGCAAGGCGCGAATGGGGATGGATAAAAGAAAGCCCATTGAAAGACGTTAAGAAGCCATCAAGCCCACCACATCGAGACAGGCTCATCGAAGATGATGAAATAAGCAGGTTAATTAACGAGCTTGGATTTGTTGAAGGCTCTCACGTTGAAACTAAGAAGCAGCAAATTGCAGTCGCTTTTTTGTTTGCACTTGAAACAGCGATGAGGGTAGGTGAAATTGTAGAATTAACGTGGGATAGAGTGAATTTGGATAAGCGGTTTGTGACGTTGGCAGACTCAAAGAATGGCGACGGGCGAGATATTCCACTGTCTAATCGTGCTGTCGATCTACTAAAAACACTAAAACCCATTGATGCAGTTAATGTGTTCACAGTCAGTGGCGATAATATGTCAACGCTATTTAGAAGGGCGCGAGACAAGGCTGGAATTGTGGATCTGCACTTTCACGATACCCGTCACCAAGCCATCACCAATTTAGCTAAAAAACTTAGTGTTATTCAGCTTGCGCGAATGGTTGGTCATCGAGACTTAAAAAGCCTGATGATTTATTACAATGAAACGGCGACAGAATTAGCTAATTTGTTGAATTAAAAACCGCCCGAAGGCTGCTATTTACATCCAAAAAAACTAAACAACCCCAAGCACAGTCTGTTCCCAATCCTGATTATGCCTCGGGCTAATGCGGTGTATGTCGTCTAAATACGGCAATTTTAGCCCTATATTTTTTAATATAAACGCTACCCACTCGCTACACCAAAATTTATCATCATCCTGCCAGTTCTCGCCTACACCTAAGCCTATTGCGCCTTCTAAGTCGTAAGGTGTCCCTTCGTAAATTTTTGCTATTTCTAATGCGTCTTCAAAGTAATTCGTTTTTTCTTTTAACTGAGTTATTTGATAGCTACTGGAATGACCAATAAACGATTTTAATGTCGTGAATTTAACGCCTTTGCTGCTTAATGCACTATGGGTTATCAACGAGTCAGGCGTGATTAAGCCCGCATTAGGCTCTAAAATTAACCCGATATGGCTAAAGTCGGCTTTAGTGCGCCAGCGAATAAGTGGCGATAACGGCAAGCGACTATTTGAGTAAATTAAATGGATATTTGCCATTATGCTACTCTCCAAAAATTAACGGCCAATTCGCTGAAAAATCATAATGAATGGGGTCACTTGACGCTTGCATCGCGGATTTGTGTTGTTCTGCTATTGTGAATGTTGTCGTATCAAATGTCGCCGCCGCATTAAATAACTGCCCTGCTAACGTAGGTGTCATTTGCACAAAGCTACCATCCATTGTTTTCCAGTTAATTGTCGTTGGCATATTTGCGCCCAACATCAACAAGCCTAAATACTTAATACGGGATTCATTATCGCTGTGCCACCATTTACTAGCACACGCAAAGCCACTATTTAATCGGCTATCTCTACGCTGCTTAATGTCTAGCCATATGGCCTCTTTTGCTTGTTGCAGCACATCATTGTTTAAATACCAGTTACCGTTGGCATCAAGTGAATGATATTCACTAGGGGCAACATCTAAATTAAAATCACCATCGGCAAATTGATAATTTTGCGGCGATTGAATCACGTCAAGATTATCAACAGGCACTAACCCGCCTGTTTGCTCGTTATGCAATAAGATAATGCGGTTTAACACATTGATTTGAGCGTACATCATGATAATTTTATTTCCCCACCATGACTGCTTATGATATGGCTGGCATTGGCAACGCTAAAATTAGCTCCCACTGCAAGCGTAATCGCTGCCGTGGTATTGACTGTGATAGTTGGTGAGTTATTGTTAATGCCGTCCGTTGTTGTTCCTTGTACGCCATAGCCACCAAACACCAAGACTCCACCAGCACCAATACTTCTTACCGTTAATATGGCAAACACTCGCACACCATTAGCCCCACTTGCGGCATTACCAAAAGACTTGGCATAGATAACTGTTTTTGCACCATTGACCTTAAACCATGCGGAGTAAACGACCGTGCCTGTGCCTTTGGCGATATTTTGATTACTCACAATTTGGATCACATCGCCTACTTGCAACGTGTTGGCAGGAATGGTTAATGTGCCTATGGTAAAATCAGCCGTTGAGTTAATGCCGCCTGTTGCTGTGGTGGATAACGAGGTTCTCATGCTTCGCCATGTCAACAAAC
>DDBM01000071.1 GCA_002333125.1 Moraxellaceae bacterium UBA2032
TAACGGCTTGTGCCAGCTCAACAACTTCTGTACCAACGACTTTACCTAGTCATACCTTGATGAAAGAAGGTGGTCTCTACCAAACTTCTGGCTACGGTCTGGTGCAAGATGACAGTGAAAAATCGGCGACTTTTAATGCCAATCAAAGCTGTAGCATGTTTAAGAAAATGCCTGTGGTAACAAAAATGGAGAGTAAGTATCAAGGCACGGTCGGTGAAGATGTCAATAAAACCGTCACTATGGTCAGCGGGATTTTGAAGTCGGTGACAGGTAAAAACTACGGCACGACAGCAACGGATAAAGATTATAAGACGACGTTAGAGTTTAGGTGTCAGTAAAACCTAGCCATTCAATAAAGAAAAACCGTGCAATGCGCGGTTTTTTCCATTCAGAATATTACTTACTACCATCAAGCACCATTGCTAATTTCTCCGCCTCAGCCTTCGCTGCCTCGCGCGCTTTTTGCTCCAGCCACTCCGTCATTTCTTCATTTTGCACACGGTCATAAATTTCTTCGACCGTCAGTGTCAAATCAATAGACTCAAAGGTGATGGTGTCACCGAGGAAATACTTTTCAATAGCCCAGTAGTTGCGCCGCCGCTGAACTTCAATTCTAGCCATATCCTGTTCAATCAAGACATATTCTTGCAAAGTTGGGATGGTGGAATAGACTTGAAACTTAATCGTTTCATCGTATTTGTGCGTAGATGCAGATAACACCTCAACAACAATAACAGGCGTGGTGAGCATATTGCCGTCAGCTTTTTCAATAGTGCAATCTACTACAACATCGGGATAGAAGTAGCGTGACTCTCCCCTGTAAAGCGCAGGAATTTTGACTTTAATGCCTTCTGCAAAAACACGACAGGGCTTGCCTTTCAGGTGATTGCCAATTTCACGAGCAATCGTGCCAATCAATGTTCCGTGGTTAAAACTCCCACCAACCATCGCATAGACATAGCCATCAATAAACTCATGACGAGTATCTGTTTGTTTTTCTAGCTCAAAGTATGCCTCTTCGCTAATGAGTTCGTCTTGTTGGCGTACTGCGGAAGCCATGATCTGCCTCAAAAGTAGATTATAAATAAGCGTGTGTTACGGTTTATGCTCAAGAGATGGCGCAGATAACCACCCTTCAACCATCAAAACCGCAGCGGTAGAATCTAAAGACGGTAGTTTACCTTTGCGCCGCTCGCCTATATCTGCTAACAACTCACGCGCCGATCGGCTGGTTAAACGTTCATCCACCATAAAAACAGGTAAAGCAAAACGCCCCTCTAAACGACGAGCAAACTTGCGTGCTAAACGTGATATTTCTGATTCGCTATCGTCCATATTTAACGGCAAACCGACTAATAAAGCATGAGGCTGCCATTCTTTAATCACCGTTTCCACATGCGCCCAATCAGGAACACCATCTCGAGCCGCCAAAGGATTTAATGGTGCTGCCGTTGCGGTAATACGTTGACCTGTCGCTACACCAATACGCTTTAAACCATAATCAAAACCTAAAACGCTGTGAATACGTTCAAGCATGACCAATTTGACCCGAGAGCAAATTCAAATTAACACCAATTTTTTCGGCAGCGGCCTGCCAGCGTTGCTCATAAGGCATTTCAAACAATAAACGCTCATCTGCAGGACAGGTTAACCATGAGTTTTCCGCCATTTCTTTTTCTAACTGGCCAGCCGCCCAGCCTGCATAACCTAAAACTACTAAAAACTCTTTAGGCCCTTTGCCTTGCGAAATAGCATCGAGAATATCCCGTGAGCTAGTGACACATAAGCCACCCTCAACCTCCAAGCTGGAGTTCCATAAGCCTTTATCACGGTGTAAAACAAAACCTGCTTCGGAGCTGACAGGCCCACCAAATAGCACAGGGGTTTCTGGGTCAATCAGTGGTTTTAATAATGGCAAGCCGACTTCTGAGAGCAATTGATCTAGGGTTAACTCTAAAGGTTTATTAACGACGAGCCCTACTGCACCCTCTTGATCGTGCTTGACGATATAGGTGACGGATTCAGAAAAACGGCTGTCTTCCATGTCGGGCATGGCAATAAGACAGTGATGAGTAAAGTTGCTAGTAGGTAATGTCATAATGGTTTGAGTATTGGGGGCGTTATCACAGAAGGCAAGTATTTTTTCGTAGGACAGCGTTAGTAATAGATAACTTCACCACGAACATTGACGAATGGCGTGGCAGTGCTTTACCTTCAGGAGCATCTTAGCAACGACACAACCATAAAAGCCATTTTTGCGCGCGTAATGCGGTAAATAACATTAAACACGAACAGAGAAACAAAGATGACAACATTAGCAACGGTGATTACAGGGGCTTCCAGTGGCATTGGCGAAGCATTAGCGCATTTATTTGCCCCCGAACAACAAACTTTAGTGTTAGTAGCACGCCGTAAAGAACGCCTAGATGCCTTAGCCAAAGAGTTAAATTCTAAACACGGCATTAAAGTTCATGTTATCACCCAAGATTTACAAGAAATTGGCGCAGCAGCAAATTTAATGAACAGTATCGCCAATCTCAATTTAACCGTTGATACTTTGGTCAATAATGCAGGTTTTGGTATTAGCGCACCATTTGCTAAGTCTGATGGCGCAAAAACGTCAGCGATGATGCAATTGAATATGGTTGCTCTCACCGAATTGACACATATGGCCTTGCCAGCGATGTTGGAGCGTCGTCATGGTCGAATTATGAATATTGCTTCGGTCGCCGCTTTTCAAGCCTGCCCTTATTTTGCTGTTTACGCCGCCACTAAAGCTTATGTTTTATCGTTTACCGAAGCATTGGCGGCAGAAGTTACCGATAGAGGTATTTTAGTCACGGCTGTTTGCCCAGGCTCTACGGATACTGGCTTCCATGAAGTAGCGAATACCAAAGGCAGCTTAGTGGATAAAATTTCGGAAAGTCCAGAAATGGTCGCCGATGAAGCCTATAAAGCCTTAAATAACGGGAAGGTTGTGGTGGTTACAGGGCTATTTAATAAGCCTCTACCCGTTATTAATCGGCTGATTCCGAGAAAAACCATGACTTGGGCAGTAGGAAAAATGATGGGGCGTTAAACTCAATTACTCTGGCGTTAATGATAAAAACCCACATTTGGCTAATACCAACGTGGGTTTTTCGTTATCGCAACCGTGAGTTATTTCTTTTTAACGGCACCACGCTCTTTAGCAATCAAGAAGTTAGTAACCTCAATCACTTTTTGATTTTCTCCCGACACCACATATTTACCATTAACCACAACGGCGGGCACACCTTCAAGCTGATATTTTTGGGCTAATGCTTTTGCTTGAGAAACCTTGCCTGTAATAGCGAAGGAGTTAAATAAACCATGAAACTTAGCAGCATCAACACCATAACCTTGATAAAACGCTGCCAACTTTGCTTCATCAAAAATA
>DDBM01000065.1 GCA_002333125.1 Moraxellaceae bacterium UBA2032
ATATCATATATATATTCTAAATCTGTAAAATATATATTTAGTATGTACATATTTCCTTTTAATTAAGCCGTAAAAAACATCAAAAATTAGGTGGCCGATATAAGTAGCCAAATGATAGCTAGCCGATTTACATCGTATTTTTGATTGTTGGCTATGGTGTTGGACGATAGCCAAGTTGGGTTGTTAAAATTGGCTGATTAACGGTGTTGTAAGCCAGAACCAGTAAAATATTTCTGTAGAGCTAAGTTTTTTCTAGTCACATAAAAAAATTAATTGTCTTTAAATTCAATTAGATATTTCTAAAAATGTGTTAGACATAAGATGGAAGGATTTTGTAATGGAGAGTAAAATTGGCGATTTGAAGCAGCGCGGTATTTCTAATGCGCTATTCAATCTTGTAAGTGATAAAAAATTATCCTGCGAAAACTATTTCGGCCATCTTATAAGTGTTGCAAGTCAGAATAGTGTTAACTGCACATCATTTTCCAAATTATTATCTCTTGATGTGGCTATTAAAAACCTGCTTACATCTGCTAGCTGTTCTACTTGGATGAATGCTGAGTTTAGTAAATTATCAGATGAAAAAGAAATCAAAGTTAAATCCGTAATGGCTGAGCTTACAGCCGCTGGAGTTTTATGTGATGTTTTTCCAAGAATACAGCCCATTCCTGTGAGAAATAGTGTGAAAACGTCAGATTTTTTGATTGAAGAAAACATATATGTTGAGGTTTATTGTCCCCAAGAGTCTCAGCCTGAGCGCACTAAACTTGATGAAAAACTTGATAAGCAAGTAGACATGGTTCAAATAGCAATTTCGCATCCAATAACAGGCTCTAATGAGCTAGCATTGAGATTCTCTGCAAATAAAACGATTGATAGAGTTTTGAATGCAAAAAGGTCAAATAATCAAACAAAAGAAGGTGCTGAAAACATACTTTGGATTGACCTTTTAAACGGATTCGAAGTTTCATGCCTTAAAACATTACCCTATGAAAGCATAAATAAAGGAGATAATACTTTTGTAGGTAGTTTTGGTATTTGGCATGCTTTTTATGGCAAAAAAGACGAGAGCATATTTTCGCCTGATCGTACTTCTTTGAAATTTCTAGCAGTAAAGACAGATTTTTATAATCAAAAAGAAGACGGCTTGTTCAGAGCCAGAAAGACTTTATCTGCCGCGATTTTGCTTGCTTCAGATGGCATTGTTTTATTTGAAAATCCTTGGGCAAACATTCCATTATCAATAAAAACCAAAAGAAATATTGCGCGGGTATTTCGGTTCAGACCCGAATATTCTTATTTTGGCGTGAATAATAAGCTTGAAGATTTTGAAATAGAAAAAATACTATTAAAAATAGAGTGGATTTATGACAAAACAAATAGCGTGCCGTAGTCTGTCTAAATTGCACGTCAAGTGCGACAAGCACCCAGCTGTTTATTGTGTTATTTTTGATGATTCTGAGGTGATCTCAGTTTTTAATTTTGTTATGGATGCTTGCGCCTTACGCGAGTAGTTAGATTTTAAGGAGTAAAAAATGACGACATTAAAAACGCTAATATTCACTATTATGCTGTCTGTTTCATTTGTGACAGAAGCTAAAGAGCATACAGTTGGTGCTTATACAGTTTGGGGAAGTTATTCTGCTGGTGGCTTTACTTGGAAAAATATAGTAGTCCCTGCATCTACTAAACGGAATGAATTGATAACAATTGCTAAAAGACTAAAGTCTACATATCCGAATACTCGAATACATATCTTTAATGACGATACAAAAATTAAGCAGTATGTTCAGAGGGATATTTATTTTAGTGCACCTGATCGAAGCAAGGTAAAGAAAGTTGAGTTTCCAGGGGCGTGGGTGGACAAGCATTTTTTGGGCAATATAAATGATCGCTCCACAGAAAGTATGGAGACAGGCCAGTGGCAGCTTGTGACCCCATATGGTGAGCCGATAGATCCATTGTGATTTATAGCGTTCCCGTAGTTGGGGTAGTTACCACATAGCGTCTATGTGGTAACTATTCCTACCAGCCGTTTTAAAGCAGCCAATGCCTGATCAAAGGCAATGATCTCATCAGAACGTGCGAAAGAGACTTGATGAACGTAGGCATCGTACTCGTCGATCCATGCAACATCTGTTTCTAACAGGTTCAGCATGGCGGTGAAGCGATCCGCATGTGCAGCTGGTGCGTTGCCTCCACCCCTGCTGGAATCGGCTGCTACTGCTTGCAGAACAAGGATTGTGAATTGTGTTGATTCCGTTGCTAGTTGCTCTAAAGCAGCTAGGTCATGTAAGTGGCGAATAACGGTTGCATCATCATCTTTGCTCCCACGTTGACGGGTACATACACGCCAAGCTAAGGCACTGAGCTTATCGGCAGCCGTCTCTACTGGATCAACACAGGGAAACTCGGCGACTTCAATTTCTGTTTGCAGGGCTTGACCTATTATGGATCGGAGCGGGCGGGCTATCGATGGCAAAGCTGGTGGACGGAAGCTCATTTCGACGCGCAGATGTGGTCGTAATCCAGGGCCTATTGGGAATTGGCTGGGGTAGCCAAAGTTTACAGAGAAAAAATTGCCGCTGTCTCTGACGATAGGTTCACCCTGCAACTCAAAGCCAGAATTTTGCAGGGTGGTAATGACTTGTTCGCGATAGGTGCGACGAACCCTACGCTCGACATTTCCAATTACCTTGAAGTCTATGTCTTCTGAGAAACGCTTGATGAGGCCCCATCCCTTGGACAGGGAGGTTCCACCAGAGAATATGGGTTGAATCAGCTCATGTTGGATTGAAGCAAGTACGCCAAGGGCGCGAGTCACATACCAGTCTTTTTCAATAAGACCTGCTTCCGTGCCGATGGCTCCAGCCAGTTGCTCAATCAAATCGGGATTAAGCACGCTCGAAGCCCAAGACAATACCGTTATATCCGATTTTTCGGCGCACTCGTTTTTTTACGGCTACTACCCGACCAGCAGGGACTTGGGTGGTCAGGCCTGAGCTGTAGGCGCGCTCTAGGCGAGTAGGCAGGGTTTCAACCCCTAAACGTGCCAATGCTTCAGTAGCGAGGGTACGAAAGCCTTTTATGGGAGCTGGGGTGCCATCTATTAAAGAAGGTTTTGCGCGAGTATACAGGCCTTGGCCAAGCTTGAGTAGGCGGCCTCGCTTCACCAGATGACTGAGGGCACGGCCCACCTGATCATAGTCACCAATATCGGCAAAATCCGCGCGTAGGAATACATCACCGCGCTTGCGGGTGATACGCCTCTGAATGCGGCTTTCCAGTGTCTCAGACTTCATGATTTTGCTGGTCTTTAGCAGGTTATAACTCAACAATAGGCTGATAAATACAGGTTGTCAATATACGACACTACATGGCTATTTTAAAATTAAAAAACAACAAGATAATGAGGTAGTTACCACACAGATAAGAACGGTGACAAGAGCCAGCCGACTCTTATGTTATTTCCCCTTTTTCGATGAATTTGGCTGGGTTTTTGTGGTGGTAGGTAATGGTGTACCCACTTTCCATTTTGATGCTAGTTCTTGTGCTTCGGCGAGTTGAGTAGGCATTAGTAATAACGTGAGTTCTTTTCGCTTGTTTGTTGCTTCTGTATTGCCTTTAACACTCGCTAAATTAGACATCATATGAGCTAGAACTATGTTTTTTGTGGTGCCGATCCCATTTTCATACATTTCAGCCATAATAAGTTGGCTATGGGCATCACCTTGCCCAGCTGCTCTCAGGAACCAATGAGCAGCTTGGCGATAATCTTGAATTACGCCCCGTCCATTTAAATACATACCTCCAATTGCTTTCTGAGATTCTAAATCACCTTGCTCGGCAGCTTTTAAGTACCATAGAGCGGACTCTGTTTTGTTTTTTGATGAATATTCCATTGCAAGGCTTTTTTGCCCTCCAATAGTTAAAAACCAACGTCCTTCTTGCTGTTTATTTTGTATAAGCATTTGGTTTAAAAGTTTACCAAGTGCCACACTTCCAAAGTTAGGCATATTGCTTTGAGTTGCTGATTTCAAATACCAATCAGCTGCATCTTCATTGCTTTTTAAGGTTCCTTGTCCCTTTTCTGTCATCATTCCTAACCTAAATTGAGCTTCAGGTTGTCCTTGTTCGGCAGATTTGCGAAACCAAATAATCGCTTTATCTTGATTGGTGTTGAAAAAAAAGTCACCAATTATAAATTGAGCTTGCATGTTGCCTTGTTCAGCAAGAGGTAAAAAGTCCTCCAATAGAGAGTTGTAATGCCCCTCACTATGCATGAAAGAAATTTCAACCTGAGCATTTGAATCACCTCCAAGAGCAGATTTTTTGTACCAATCTAAGGCGTTGGCATAATCTTTCTTTACACCTTGACCGTTGTAATACATTTTACCAAGTTTTGATTGCGCTTTAGCATTTCCTTGCTCCGCTAATGGCATGAACTCTTTTAGTGCAGTTTCATAATCTTCTCTATAGTAAGCATTATTACCTTCTTCTAATCCTGCAAAACATTGTAGTGACGCACTTCCCATCACTAACAACAAACCTAACGCATACCATTTCATCATATTTCCCTGTAAAAACGTTTAAAAACTAATGGTTATACTAGATTTTGTTGATATTTAAAATTAATGTCAAAAACAGGATCACACGCTGTGGTCGAGATTTTTTAAAAAAATTAGAAATAAAAGTAATATTATGGATATATTAGAAGGATTCAGGCTTACAGATCTGTTTGAAAATACCAGCGATTTGAGCTTGCGATTGTTAGTGGTTTTTCACTGTTAAGGGGGAATTTTGGGTCTCCTTTAACATAATTGGTGTTATGCGATAAGTTTTCTGGTTGTTTTTTGTCCATAAAAACAACAAGATTACGGCGCGTTTTCTTATCAAAAAAGTGTATTTTGTCGGCGTAAAAAAATGATTTGGGCGCGGTCTCAGGCAGTGTTCGCTCAAATTTTTGATACCCCTCCCTCTTAGCAGATCTTGGGGGATCAATAACGCGGTAACTTTACGGTAATGTAACCCTAACATTACGGTTGTTTTCCTTTTTTTAATGAGCGTGGATAAGTTTGTGTGATAGTGGGTAAGGGTTGGCTTTTTACCCATTTGCTGGCTAATTCTTGAGCTTCGTTTAGTTGTGCGGTTGTGAGTTGTGGGGTTAATCTATCACGATTATTCTTTGCCGTTTCATCACCATTGATGGCTGCCAAGTTGTAAAGCATATGGGCTAAGACCCAGTTTTTTGTAACCCCTTGCCCGTTGCGATACATATCCCCTAGCTTGAATTGCGCGCGCGCATCGCCTTGAGTTGCGGCTTTTTGATACCAATCGACTGCTTGGCTATAGTCTTGCGGGACTCCTTTCCCATTGTAATACATGACACCGAGATTGTACTGCGCGAACGTAGTGCCTTGTGCTGCGGATTTACGAAACCAATCGATTGCTTGACTATAGTCTTGTGCAACCCCTTGCCCGTTGCGATACATATCCCCTAGCTTGAATTGCGCGAGTGCATCGCCTTGATCTGCGGCTTTTTGATACCAATCGACTGCTTGCCTATAGTCTTGTGTAACTCCTTGCCCGTTGTCATACATATTCCCTAGCCTTACCTGCGCAGACGCATCGCCTTGCTCTGCGGCTTTACGAAACCAATCGACTGCTTGGCTATAGTCTTGTGCAACCCCTTGCCCGTTGCGATACATGAGACCTAGGCTGAACTGCGCGTACGCATCACCTTGCTCTGCGGCTTTACGAAACCAATTGGCTGCTTGAGTATAGTTTTGTGCAACACCTTGCCCTTTTTGATACATAACCCCTAGAGCGTACTGCGCGAACGCAGAGCCTTGAGTTGCGGCTTTTTGATACCAATCGACTGCTTGGCTATAGTCTTGCGGGACTCCTTTCCCATCGTAATACATGACACCGAGATTGTACTGCGCGAACGCATGGCCTTGAGCTGCGGCTTTTTGATACCAACCGACTGCTTGGGTATCATCTTGTGTAACCCCTTGCCCGTTGCGATACATGAAACCTAGATTGAACTGCGCGGGCGCATGGCCTTGAGCTGCGGCTTTTTGATACCAATCGACTGCTTGGGTATCATCTTGTGTAACCCCTTGCCCTTTGTCATACATTTTTCCTAGATTGAACTGCGCGAACGCATTTCCGCCGTTCGCTAAGGGTAAAAACTCTTTTAATGCTGTTGTATAGTCTTTTGCGTCATAAGCTGCTGACCCCTCATCATAACCAGCAACACATTTCATACTCGTCATTGCTAACAGTAATACCCACACATATCCTTTCA
>DDBM01000100.1:0-4621 GCA_002333125.1 Moraxellaceae bacterium UBA2032
GGTCATTATGATATTGCTCAAATAGGCGATGTCATCAAACCCTAGCAAATGCTTGCTTTATTGCCAATGGCTTAATACGCGTCTTTTTGTCTTTTTTATTAGCAACAACACGTTAAAATAAACTTTTAATTTTTTGAGCCTGTTATGTCCCAATTTACTTTTACTCGCGCCCCTTTTCCTCAAACTCGTTTACGCCGTATACGTTTTCAAGAATTTAGTCGGCGTTTAGTACAAGAGACTGTTCTCTCGCCTGCCGATTTAATTTACCCCATGTTTATTTTAGAGGGTGAAAACCGCCGCGAAGCTATTCCTTCTATGATGGGGATTGAGCGTGTTTCTATAGACCAACTATTGCTTGAGGCGGCCGAGTTAGTCGCTTTGGGTATTCCTGCGGTGGCTTTGTTTCCTGTAACTCCACCCGAGGCCAAAAGTTTATTGGCCGAAGAAGCATGGAACGCTAACGGTTTGGCACAACGTGCGGTACGTGCCTTAAAACAACACTTTCCACAATTGGGTGTCATTACCGACGTTGCCCTAGACCCTTTTACCACTCACGGCCAAGACGGCATTATTGACGATAACGGCTATGTAATAAACGATGTGACTACACAAGCATTAATTAAACAGGCTTTGTCTCATGCACAGGCGGGTGCGGATATTGTTGCCCCGTCCGATATGATGGATGGTCGTATTGGCGCAATTAGAGCCGCCTTAGAACAAGCTGGCTACCCTAATGTGTGTATTTTGTCGTATGCCGCTAAATATGCCTCTAATTATTATGGCCCTTTTAGAGATGCGGTGGGGTCGGCAGGCAATTTAAAAGGCGGCAACAAAAAAACCTATCAAATGGATCCTGCTAACCGTATGGAAGCCTTACATGAGGTGGGTTTAGATTTGGCAGAGGGTGCAGACATGGTGATGGTTAAACCTGCCATGCCTTATTTAGATATTGTGCGTGAGGTTAAAAACACCTATCAAGCACCGACTTTTGCCTATCAAGTGAGTGGTGAATATGCGATGCACATGGCCGCTATTAGCAATGGTTGGCTCAAACGTGATGAGATTATTTTAGAGTCGCTAATGTGTATTAAACGCGCTGGTACAGATGCTATTTTGACTTATTTTGCGAAAGAAGCGGCGAAGTTGTTGCAGAAATCGTAATTTTTTGTGGTAAATCACTCATATAAATCATTTTACCGTAGAAAAACTACGGTAAACACCCTTATACTCCATAAAATTGAATATTGCTGTGCAAAGCAACACGCTTATGGAGATAAATCATGCTCAACAAATTTGAAGTCGAGAATTTTCGACGCTTTAAAGACACATTAAGTTTTGATTTAACTGCTGCTAGTTACGAATTTAACAATGAATGCTCTAAAGATGGTTTAGTGAAAACAGCCTTAGTTTATGGGGAAAATGCTAGTGGTAAAAGCTGTTTAGGTTGGGCTATTTTTGATATTGTGGAGCATCTAACTGATAATAAGAAAAATAGAGAAGCACCTCCTCATTATTTAAATGCAAACTCGGAGAGAAAATCTGCCATATTTAAATATACTTTCTTACTCAATAAAAAAGAGGTCACGTATATTTACGAAAAAGATGAGTCACAAAAGCTATTAAATGAAACGCTTAAAATTAATCAAAAAACCATCATTGAATATCAAGTTGGCCAATCCATAAAAACAACACTAAAAGGCTCACAACACCTTAACAAAAATCTAAATCCAGAATTAAGCCTGTCAGCATTAAAGTACATTTACAGTAATACCAATCTTGACTTACGGGTACAAGAAAATAAAACCTTTTATCAATTAATGTCTTTTGTCTCAGAAATGCTTCTATTTAGAGCTGTACTCGACTCAAAGACTTACATTGGATTTACTAATGGCAGATCAGATATTTTTAAAAATATACTAGAAAAAGGAAATTTTAGTGACTTTGAACTATTTCTTAATGAATCAGGTGTTAAATGTAAGTTGGGAATAACAGAAAACAATGGTGAAGCTACAATCGGATTTCAATTTGAAACCAAAATTATTCCTATTAGCTCAATTGCATCAACGGGTACTATAAGTCTCAGCTTGTTCTATCACTGGTGGCAACAAATGAAAGAAAATAAAGTATCTTTATTATTTATTGATGAATTTGATGCTTCATATCATTTTAAACTTTCTAGAGCTATCGTCAAACGACTCAAACAAATTAACTCACAAGTTATTCTAACTACACATAATACTGCTCTATTAGATAACGATTTAATACGTCCTGATTGTGGTTTTATTATTGATGGCTCTCATATACAGTCACTACACGCCAGCACCTCTAAAGCATTAAGACACGCTCACAACATAGAGAAAATGTATCGTGCAGGTGGATTTAATGAATAATACAAATATTGTATTTCTTGTAGAGGGGGATAAAGAGGAGTCTCTGATAAAACAACTCATTCACCATTTTGAGACTCAATCAATTAATGCTTTTCCTAAAGCACATATCATTATTTATAAAACTTGTATCTATGACTTATTCAAAAAACTTCAAGCCGATTCAGACTTAGATACATTTCAAGAATTAAAGGATAAAGATGACAAAAAAATTCTAGATGGCATTGAGCAACAAACGATGGTTTCACAAATCTATTTACTATTTGATTATGATCCACACGCTAGTAACGCATCTGATAATAAGTTGCAAAAACTGCTAGATTTTTTTGATGATGAATTTGATAAAGGAAAACTTTATATTAGTTACCCTATGATAGAAGCATTTAGGCATGGTTATAAAATAATTAAATCAGGTTCGAGTATTGAAAATCTTTGTAATCAGCATAAAATCGATGAACTAAGAAACTATAAAAGCCATGTTAGCTCTCTACTACCTGAGATAATACATATAGACTGCATCGATACCATAAAAAAATTGATTTTAGAGTCTTTGTTCCATGCTCAACATCTTGTTAATACAGCTTTTGAATATCCTACGCACAAAGAGATAATTAGCCAAATTAACATTTTTAACAAGCAAAAAGAAAAATACTCCGATGAAAATAATTACCCTTTTTACATACTATCAAGTATTCCTCTTTTCATTTTTGAGTATCACAAAGAAGAAGTATTTAAACAAAATTTTGATATTTAACTCAAAAGAGCTAACTTAACTATTTCCTCAGGAACACCACCATGCCACTCTCCATGTACCAATCTTCAATTCCAGTTTTTATTCATATGCTTGGCAATTTACGCAACATTCTGCAAAAAGGCGCAGCTCATGCCACCAACAAAAACTTTGATGCCACAATATTAGTCAACAGCCGTCTTGCGCCCGATATGTTTGCTTTAGCGCGTCAGGTACAAATTGCTACCGATATGGTTAAAGGCTGTGCCGCACGTTTGGCAGGTGTAGAGCTACCCAAATACGACGACAACGAAAGTACTATAGATGAGCTTATGGCTCGTATTGATAAGACTGTGGCGTTTTTAAAAGAGTTTAGTCCTGCTCAAATTGACGGTACAGAAGAAAAAGCGATTGAATTAGCCTTACGCACGCGCACCTTAAACTTTGATGGCAAAACCTATTTGCAGCATTTTGTTGTGCCTAATATGTATTTTCACATCACCACCACCTATAACATTTTGCGTCATAACGGCGTGGAATTAGGCAAACAAGATTTTATTGGCGGTTAAAACTATAAGCACTAAAGTAGAGTTTAATCGTGCCTGAGTGTCGTTAAAGTGCGGTTACTGAGCGAAGTCGAAGTATGGTTCGACTCCGCTCACCATACCGTTAGTCTAAAAAGTCCGAATACTCTTTTTCTTGATAAGCTTTTAACGCCAACCACGGCATCGCGGTGGTGGGTTGGATGTCTATTTGTATGGTATGTTGTTGTGTACCATCAACTTGACCCGACTCCATACGACGTGGAATAGCTAATTTAGTATCCCACAATACACGCAAATACCGCCCTTCTTTGGTGGTTTCGTACCATTGGCTGCCTGTAGGCGCAACACGTTTGCTTAGTGTCATGGTTTTTAGCTGTTGTGGGTCAATTAACGAATAGGTGCTTAGCCACTTGCCGTCAAAACCAACAGCATCGTAATCCCCCATATTCACATTCACAATTTGTTTATCATGGCGATTGACCAAACGTAAACTTGCGCCATTAGGCTGTTTAGTTATCCATCGTGCACTACTTTCTAAATCTAAATGCTTATGCTCGCCATCGTGATGTTCCTCTTTTGCCTGATAAACTTTAGTAGGAATAACACGCTCTAACCATAGCTGTTGCTCTTGACGATACATACGCTCTTGATAATGTACTGTGCTAGTCACGCCATTAGCGGCAACCGTTTTACTATCATGGGTCATTAATAAGGTCAGGTTTGCGGCACTTACTATTTGTGCAATACTCATCATTGCTAACGAGAACACGATTTTTTTAAACATCATTTTAGGCACTCAAAAACAGGACTTACGCATTTCATCGAACACGCGCGTTTTCACCCTCACCCCAACCCTCTCCCTTAGGGAGAGGGAGGAGCGTAGCGGAGGGTGAGGGCGTGAACAAATAAGCGATAACCGCGTAAGTCCTAAAAAAGCAAAAAAGGCCACTATCAAAAAT
>DDBM01000100.1:4661-32419 GCA_002333125.1 Moraxellaceae bacterium UBA2032
CCTTCACGCACGGCTTGACGCGCACCGCCACCATTACCAAATACTAAGGTAGTATAAGGTTTGCCGTTAACGTCACGCGCTAAACTCTTATCTTGATATTTGGTGGTGTTGCCCAAAATATCGTTACCACGATGTGAGTAACCATTCATGGTCATGGTATGGTCATGGTCAGCAGTCACTACCACTAAGGTATTAGTTAAGTCCACCATCGACAAAGCTTTGGCAATCGCATCATCAAAAGCAACTGTGTCTTGTAAGGCGCGTTTAGCGTTAGTACCGTGCAAAGCATGGTCAATACGTCCGCCTTCTACCATCAAAAAATAGCCCTTGTCGGTATTTTTGGCTAACATCTTAATGGCTTTTTCGGTCATCATCGCCAAGCTAGGTTCGTCAATATTGTTCTTAACACGGTCTAAGTCGTAGTTCATATGGTCTTTGTTAAACAAACCTAACAACTTGGTTGTGCCAGTGACATCAACATTTTTTAACTCAGAGCCTTTGCTAACGTAGGTATAACCTTGTGCCTTCATCGCATCAATTAAGTTAGTCGCGTCAGTCCGTTTACCACCATCGGCGGTAGGTAAAAAGTGACGTGAACCACCACCTAATAACACATCAAGACCTGTGCCTAAGGCGCTATTGTATTTAGCGTTATTGGGTACGGCTTGCGCAGCAATATCGTTTTCGCCATCACGGTTACAGATATGTGAGTAGGTTGCTGCGGGTGTAGCGTGTGTTACACGGGTTGTAGTCACAGCACCAACCGACTTACCTGCGGCTTTAGCTATTTCTAATAAAGTGGTAACAGGCGTGCCATTACCTACGCTTGGGCAAGTGCTATCAGAGCCAGTTACATAAGGGGTACTGCCATTAAAAGCTTTAGTGTCGTCAGTCATCGAAATGACTTCGTTATTCATTTTAACGCCAGTCATATACGCGGCCATCGATGGTGCGCTGTCGGTTGTTTGAGCATCGTTAGAAAAAGTTTTAATGCGTGCAGTACGACGCAAACTTTCCATATTAAGTTTACCGTCTTCACCATAAGCATAAATACGGGTTGCCGTTACGGTGGTTGGCCCCATGCCGTCACCCAAGAAAAAAATTACATTCTTGGCTTCGCCTGCTGCATTTGCTTGAACCGCACAACTCACCATGAGTATTGCGCTTGCTAAACGTGTCATCGTGTTCATTATGTTTAACTCCGTTGATTACAAGCCAGTTGCTTTACGCACAGCACTATAAACTTCTATGTTTTCCATAGAACCCATAAAATTTTCTGCGCCTTTACCCATCGCACCCAAAAACACATCAGTACCACCATGTGTTTCGCTGCCTGCGCCCACTTGAATAGCCGCTTCTTGATGATAGTCATTGGCACTGACCATTGCGTCTGTTAAAAAGCTACGATATTGCGGACGGCTTTCACCATTACCAAAACCAATAATGCTAAACGGCATACCGTCTACATCAAGCCAGTTATCGCCTGTGACATAGTTTTTAACTAAGCCCAACACACCAGCATTAGTTGTTGTCGTTTTACCTGTACGTTTGGCATAACCATTTAACACTAAGGTATGGTCATGGTCGGCAGTCACTACAATCAGGGTATTTTTTAATTCAGGGTCAATCAGCTTCATTTTGTCGATAGCGACTTTAATCGCATCATCAAAAGCAGCGGTATCTTGTAAAGCTTTTTTAGCGGTAGTTTCGTGGAGTGCGTGGTCAATACGGCCACCTTCTACCATTAAGAAAAAGCCTTTGTTGTCGGCTTTAGTTTTTAAGACATCAATCGCTTTTGATGTCATTTCGGCCAAACTTGGCTCTTTAGTTGGGTCACGGTCTAAATCATAAGACATATGACTTGAGGTAAATAAACCCACTAATTTTTTGGTTTTTGTAGCATCAATAGCAGCAAATTCAGCCTGATTAGACGCGTAGCTATAACCTTGTGCTTTTAATTCATTGACCAAATTACGGCTATCAGCGCGCGCGCCACCATCGGCTTTAGCTAAAAAGTGTTTGCGACCACCACCTAATAACACATCGACACCATCACCTAATGCACTGTTGTAAGTGGCAGAATTAGGCACAAATTGGGCAGCAATATTGTTTTCGCCATCACGATGGCAAATATGGGCATAGGTGGTTGCAGGTGTGGCATGAGTCACACGTGTTGTTGTAACAACACCAACAGGATGATTTTTAGCTTTAAATAATTCTAATAAGCTTTGTACAGGCTTGCCATTGCCACTGTCTGGGCAAGTGCTATCTGAGCCATTGACATAGTCAACACCATTGCTTGCGCGGGCTTTGGTGTCGCTTGACATTGAAATGACTTCGTTATTCATTTTAACGCCAGTCATATAAGCCGCCATCGAAGGCGCACTGTCAGTCACTTGAGCATCTAAAGAATAAGTTTTAATAAATGCGGTTTCGGGTAAAGTATCAATGGTTAATTCGCCATCTTCACCCACTTTATAAATACGGGCGGCGGTAAGACTGGTCATCCCCATGCCGTCACCCAAAAAGAAAATCACATTAGGTGCAGCCGTAACAACAGGCGCAGCAACAACCTCGTCATCATCACTACCACAGCCTGTTAAAATAACACTAGCACACATAGCCAGTGCGAACGCTGATTTTTTAAACATATAGCCCCCTGAAAATCAGGACTTAGTCATTACATTGCAATTAACACGCTTTTATCCTCACCCCACTCTCTTAAAAAAGTGCATAGAAGATGAAAGCGTGAACCCAGCAACAATAACGGCGTAAGCCCTAAAATAAGTCAGCACTTCTCTTATTAACGAGAAGGCTGTACCAAAAATATCAGAGGGAAATTTAGAGGATAACAATGACGATTTAGTGTCTGTTACATGACACTTTTATGTTGATAACTTTTTGGGAGTGAGCGCAATACCATCAAAAGTCACCCCTGCCCAACCATCACGCATAAATGCACGAATGTTGCCATGACTTGTACCTTGTGGATCATTAAGTACTTCTTGATAAAAACGACCAAAACAGGCTAGGGTTGAGGCTGGACTTAACTGATTTAATTGAGCAAAGGCAAAAATACGGCACGAACCTTCGTTTTGTCCTGCTTGGTTAATTACGGTTTGTGTTAAGCCATTACTAAAGCACGTTGGATGATAGTCATATAATTGATTGATGATAGTGATAGTATCTTCAAAATCTATTTTTTGATGGCTTAACTGAGTTAAAAATTCTTGCAACATGATAATACACCTTTTAGCGAGTTGCGTTATTGTGCCTTGCTTTGCACTTTTTTTTAAGAGGAGATTTTATATGAACAAAACCGTCATTATTACAGGTGCATCTAGCGGCATTGGTGCAGCCCTTGCCACCGCCTTTGCCAGTAAGGGTTATAACTTAGGCTTAGCGGCGCGACGTATAGATAAACTAGAAGCTTTAGCACGACAACTCGAAGATACATATCATGTGCAAGTGGCTATAACAGCTTTAGATGTACAACAAGACTCACAGGTTGCTCCTGCCTTGAGTCGTTTGGCTCAAGAGTTAGGTCAGGTTGATATTGTCGTGGCTAATGCAGGAGTTACAGGTGTACGCCGTAGCGGCAGTGGTGATATTGCTATAGATAAAAACATTTTTCAAACCAATGTTATTGGTGCGATTGCCACACTTGATGCAGCAACTAAAATATTTTTAGCACAAGGTCATGGTCATTTGGTGGGTATGTCATCGTTTTCGGCCTTTTCGCCCTTGCCCACCAGTGCCGCTTATTCGGCCAGTAAAGCCGCTTTAACGAATTATATGAACGCGATGCGTTTAGAGTTAATCAACAAAAAAATTAATGTAACGGTGATTCATCCTGGTTTTATTAAAACCGATATTGCGCCACACATGGATAAATATCCCTTTGTGATTGAAGCTGATGTGGCCGCGCAACAAATGGTACGTGCGATAGAAATTAATAAAGCCAATGTGATTGTGCCAGCCATGCCGTGGAAAGCCGCTAAAGGTTTAATGAAACTTATGCCAGACCCATTGTTAGCGATGATGTTTAATAAGATGATGAAATGAAATAACTATGTAACCCCACCTAACCTCCCCTTACAAAAGGGGAGGAACAATACGTCTCAATAAGTGGTTGATTTTATGAAAGTCTCCACCCTGATAAGGGGGAGATTTAGAGGGGGTAAAATATTAAGTCATTTTTGATAGGGGTAAACCTGTGTTTACCCCTAGGTTTTATCAAGCCCCTAATCGTCCTTCACGATAATCCGCAAACGCTTGACGAATTTCGGCTTGTGTATTCATTACAAAAGGCCCTTGACCCACAATGGGTTCATTTAAAGGCTCGCCTGTTAGCAATAATACTTTTGCATCATCATGAGCAACTAATTTAATTTGCTCGTCATTTTTTGCAAACAGTAGCACTTTATCTGCACCAAAAACTTGCTCATCATTAACCGTCACCTCTCCTTCTAATACCACTAAGAGTGTGGTATGACTGGCTGGACTTTGTAAATAAACCTCTTTATGTGCATTTAATTGCATATCCCATACATTAATAGCAGAGTATGTTTTGGCTGCACCTTGTGTAGCCTGATACTCCCCTGCAATCACACGTAGCAAGCCTGCATCATTAGGCAAGGTCAGACGCGGAATATCTGTATTCGTAATAGCTTGATAACGAGGTGCTGACATTTTTACTTGTGCAGGTAAATTGACCCATAACTGCACCATATGTAAGGTACCACCCTCTTTGGCAAATTGGTCTGAGTGATATTCTTCATGCAAAATACCACGTGCTGCGGTCATCCACTGCACATCACCTGCCCCAATCACGCCCCTATTACCAACAGAGTCGCCGTGAGCCACTTCACCATCATAAACAATAGTGACGGTTTCAAAGCCACGATGAGGATGCACACCAACACCACGTTTTTTTGTGGTGGGTGCAAACTGTGCAGGGCCTGCATGGTCTAGTAATAAAAACGGACTAATCTGCTCGCCTAGTTGGTCATAAAAAAATAAACTTTTAACAGGAAATCCATCACCAACCCAATGTGAACTTACCGAACCGTAAACACCAATAATTGCTTTCATGATAAATCCTCTACCGCTTAAAACCTGCAATCATTAGCAGGTTTTAACTAAGTCTAAACAATCCTACTTAGGGTGAGAAGTTAACATTAAGAGACACAGTGTTGACTAATAGCAAACATCACTAGGCTTGTTTTAGATTTAACAGATTAACGCCCAAAGCCTCGAATCACACGCACTAGGGCATTTTTTTGCTCTTCGGTAAGTGTTTTTTCAAAAGACGGCATAATACGCGGCCCTTTGTTAATATCTTCTAGTATCTCGGTATCGGTTCGTTTATTTTGCCAGTCTTTATTTTTAAAGCTACGCGCAAAATACAAATAACCTCTAAAATTATCTGCTGCGCCACTTTCACCATGACACTTAGCACAATGTTCTTGATATAAGCTATACGGCTCAATGGGAGCGGCAAGGCTAAATTGTGCTGCACTTATCAATACCATACCTAGGACTGCGTTTTTAATTATTGTCATCATCACTATCCAAAAAAGATTTTAAAAATTATTGTGNNCCTAAACCACTGTCTTTAACGCCGCCATAAGGCATATTGTCGACACGCCATGATGGTACATCACCAATGACTACACCACCCACTTCTAGCGTATCCCAAGCTTTATGCGCCTTATAAATATCACGGGTAAAAATACCTGCTTGTAAGCCAAAGGTACTGTCGTTAACTTGTGCTAAGGCTTGGTCAAAGTCATTAAAGGAAGACAGTATGGCCACAGGGCCAAAGGCTTCCTCACAATATAATGCGGCATGATTAGGCACATTTTCTAATAAAGTGGCTTGTAACATTGCACCTTGACGTTGACCACCACACAATAAATTAGCCCCTTGCTCTATGGCTTGCTGTATCCATAATTGCAAGCGCTCGGCTTCTTTTTCGCTAATCATTGGCCCTATAAATGTTTGTTCATGCTGCGGGCTTCCCATGATTAAACTAGCACTTGCCACCACTAATTTTGCTTTAACCTGCTCGTAAATAGCCTGATGAATAATAATACGTTGCACGCTAATACAGCTTTGCCCCGACTGATAAAACGCCCCAAAAATTATCCGTTGTACTGCATCGTTTATATTGGCATCGGCATCGACGATACACGCGGCATTGCCACCCAACTCTAAAGTCACTTTCTTTTTACCTGCTTTAGCTTTTAATGCCCAACCGACTTCGGGCGAACCTGTAAAGCTTAATAATTTAATACGTTCATCTGTGGTAAATAAATCCGCGCCATCACGGCTACAAGGCAATATCGAAAACGCGCCTTGAGGCAACGAAGTTTCGGCTAACACTTCACCAATTAATAACGCGCCAATGGGCGTTAAACTGGCAGGTTTTAAAATAAAAGGACAACCAGCAGCAATCGCAGGCGCAACTTTATGAGCCGCTAAATTAAGAGGAAAGTTAAACGGACTAATAAAAGAACACACGCCTACAGGCACACGCTTAGTCATACCTCTGTAGCCCTTAGCACGCGCGGTAATATCTAAGGCGATAGTTTCACCATTAATGCGTGTTGCTTCTTCTGCGGCAATTTTAAAGGTATCTATTAAACGAGTTACTTCGCCACGTGCATCTTTAATTGGCTTGCCTGCTTCTACACATAACGCTGCCGCTAACTCCTCAGCCCTTTCACGAAAACGTAATACACAATGCTCTAACACTTGCTGACGCTCATAAGCTGGCATTTGTGCCATTGCCTTTTGTGCAAGTACAGCGGCATTTAAAGCTTGATCTATGACGGCGGCATCAGCCACCGCAACACGGGTTGCAATCTCACCACTATACTTATCAGTCACTATTAAAGACTCATTAGCATATATTGCTTGATTCGCTAAGTAATAGGGATAGGCTTTTTTTAGCATAAGAGGTTAACTCTATTAGTCTGTTATTTTTATACGTTCTAAGGCTTTACGAATCACATCAGGAATAGGCACAGATTTATTGGTATGGCGGTCAACAAAAACATGCACAAAAAAACCATCAGCTACCGCAACATCCTCACCTTCTTTAAAAATAGCGAGGCCATATTCTACCGACGATAATCCTAAACGATTAACCCGTAATGCCCCTTCTAATTTGTCAGGAAAGGCAATGGGGGAATAATAGTTACAACCTGAGTTAACCACAAAACCCACAATATCATCTTGATGAATATGTAGATGGCCGTGGTCTATTAAATAGGTATTGGCCACGGTGTCAAAATAACTATAGTAAGTGACATTATTTACATGGCCATAAATATCGTTATCACTCCAACGCGTGGTTATATTAGTAACAAAGGCATAATCGGTACGGGTTGACGCTTGAGGGCGAGACATAAACCTAACACTCTTTAATATTATTTAATTTAATAGGCAGCCTGATAAATAGCTAAGGCATCTGCTTCATGTAACTCACGCGGATTATTCATCAGTAGTCTTTGTTGCAACATGGCATCTTTAGCCAACATCGCTAGGTCTGTTTGAGGAATATTCATTTGACGTAAATTATGAGGTAACTTAACAGCATGAATTAAGGTTTGCATCGCCTCAATAAAATACTCAGCTAAGGTCATTGCTTTGGCGCGAGCATAAGGATTTATCACATTAGCTAATTGGGCATACTCAGCAACTGCCACAGGCAAATTAAAACGTAATACATGAGGCAACACTAAAGAGTTACTTAGTCCATGCGGAATATGATAATGGCCACCTAAAGGATACGCCAAGGCATGAACCGCCGCGACAGGTGCATTTGCAAAGGCTTGGCCTGCTAACATGGCTCCATGTAACATCGCCTGACGTGCCTCTAAATTACTACCCTCTTCTACCGCCGTCACTATGTGCCGCGACAACAAGCGTAATGCTTCACAAGCCAACATATCCGAATAGGCATTTTTACGCAGCTTGCTGGTATAGGCTTCAATGGCGTGTACCATCGCATCTATACCTGTTGCAGCG
The DNA here is from genome assembly GCA_002333125.1 of Moraxellaceae bacterium UBA2032. GTDB lineage: Bacteria > Pseudomonadota > Gammaproteobacteria > Pseudomonadales > Moraxellaceae > Agitococcus. The sequence goes on from DDBM01000100.1 coordinate 12,699, forward strand.
GTGACTTGAGGCGGCAAACCTACCGTTAACGTGGCATCTAACAACGCAATATCGGCCAAGAGTAACGGTGACACAATNNCCTGTTGCATTTGCTACACCATATACCTGCGCTAAAGTTTGGCTCGAATAGGCAAGCAAAGCTACAATTTTAGCTACATCCATTGAGCTGCCACCACCCAAACCAATGACACCATCAACTTTTTGTTCACGGGCAAAGGCAAGTGCTTTTTCGATAATTATTTCGGAAGGGTCAGCGACAACATCGGTATATACAACACTCTCAATGCCTGCATCATGTAAACTTGCTAAGGCAAGCTCAATCATTCCTGAGGCAACAATTCCTTTATCAGTGACGATAACAACACGACTCATCGCTAATGACTTTGCGGCTGCGCCTAATTGTTTTTGGCACGACCCCAAACCACTAATGATTGTTTTTACTGTAGCAAAAGAAAAATCCTGCATTGTTAATTCCCTCTGACTTATTTTAGGACTTACGCGATTATTACGACGCAATGCGAAAGTCCTGATATTTTTATGTTTTTAATAGTAGCTCAATACCAAAAATTAGCCATACAGCTTAATTTTCATTACGCAAAACTTACACCTTTATGACAATCAAATGCGTTAGTTTTATAGAGCCTAGTTAACTAGGCATAAGCACATCTTACCCCAAAAACACGCATCATGCAGACAAAAAAAAGGGGCAAAAAGCCCCTTAAAATACATTAATACGCGTCAACTTAAATATCTAAGTTAGCAACCATTAAGGCGTTTTTCTCAATAAACTCACGGCGTGGCTCTACCGCATCACCCATTAAACAAGTAAACATTTGGTCAGCACCAATGGCATCTTCAATTGTCACACGCAACATACGACGATTACTCGGATCCATTGTGGTTTCCCATAATTGGTTTGGATTCATTTCACCCAAACCTTTATAACGCTGAATCGCATTACCACGACGCGACTCCTGCATTAACCACTGCCACACTTGCTTAAACTCAGACACTGGCAACACACGCTCACCGCGTTTAATAAAAGCACCCTCTTCTAATAAGCCTGAAATTTTATCGGCTAGAGTACTAATACGACGATATTCACCTGATGCAAAGAAGTCATAACCTAAACGATAAGTATGTGGCACACCATGAGCCATCATCTCTATTTGCACCACATAACGATGCTGTTCAAGGTCTTCAATCACTTCGACTAAAAAACGCTGGCTTGGGTCGGCCGCATTATTTAACACCGTTTGTAATTTAACTGACCATGCTTCGACTATAGATTGCTCGGCTAAGGTATCAATAGCTAACAAAGGTTGCTTTAACAACTGTTCTAATAACACATCAGGATAAACACGACTCATACGACGAATGGTATTTTGCACACTACGGTATTCGCTCAATAAATCGGCCAAGGCTGTACCAAATAAAGGCGGCGCATCAGGGTTAACGTACAGTGCTGCATCGTCCAATGCGGTTTGTGTTAAATAGACCTCAAGCGCATCATCATCTTTAATATACTGCTCTTGCTTGCCACGTTTTACTTTATACAAAGGTGGTTGCGCAATATAAATATAACCACGCTCTAGTATTTCTGGCATTTGCCTAAAGAAGAAAGTTAATAACAAGGTACGAATATGTGAACCGTCCACATCAGCATCGGTCATAATAATAATTTTATGATAACGTAACTTATCAGGATTATATTCCTCACGACCAATACCACACCCTAACGCAGTAATCAGAGTGCCTACTTCTACCGAGGACAGCATTTTATCAAAACGTGCTTTTTCTACATTTAGAATTTTACCTTTGAGTGGCAAAATCGCCTGCATTTTGCGGTTACGACCTTGTTTAGCCGAGCCACCCGCAGAGTCACCCTCAACAATGTAAAGCTCTGATAATGCAGGGTCTTTTTCTTGGCAATCGGCCAATTTACCTGGCAAACCTGCAATATCTAACGCACCTTTACGACGTGTCATTTCACGTGCTCTACGTGCTGCTTCACGCGCTCTTGCTGCCTCTACAATCTTGGCTACAATCGACTTAGCTGCACTGGGGTTTTCTAACAAATACTCTTGAAGCTTTTCGGCCATAGCCGACTCAACTACGGGGCGCACCTCAGAAGAGACTAATTTATCTTTAGTTTGACTCGAAAACTTAGGGTCAGGTACTTTAACCGACACAATAGCCGTTAAGCCTTCACGTGCATCATCACCCGTTGTGGCGACTTTTTCTTTTTTTAACACCCCTTCACTTTCTATATAATGATTAAGTGTTCGCGTTAATGCGCCTCTAAAACCTGCCAAATGCGCACCACCATCACGCTGCGGAATATTATTAGTAAAGCAAAAAATATTCTCTTGATAGCTATCATTCCATTGCATAGCCACTTCTACCGCAATACCACTGTCGGTTTGGGTATTAAAATGGAAGATACGATTGAGGCCGTTTTTATTGGTATTCAGATACTCAACAAAGGCAGCCAAGCCGCCTTCATAAGCAAACACATCTTCCGCTCCACTGCGCTCATCTTTTAAAACAATACGCACGCCTGCATTTAAAAAAGACAATTCACGCAAGCGTTTTGCCAAAATATCATACGAAAAATGGATATTCGTAAACGTAGCCGCACTAGGCCAAAAGCGAACTTCTGTACCACGACGCTCGGTCTCACCCATTTCTCTTAAAGAAAACTGCGGCTCACCATGCGCATATTCTTGCTCGTAAACCTTGCCATTACGACGAATAACCAAGCGTAAACGACCCGACAACGCATTAACAACCGATACACCTACACCATGCAAACCACCTGATACTTTATAAGAATTAGTGCCGTCTTCAGCACCAAACTTACCACCTGCGTGAAGGATGGTCATAATAACTTCGGCTGCCGACACTCCTTCTTCGGGGTGAATATCCACAGGAATACCACGACCATCATCAGTAACAGTAACAGACTCATCTGCATGAATCACCACATTAACTTCGCTACAAAAGCCCGCCAGTGCTTCATCAATGGCGTTATCAACCACCTCAAAAACCATGTGATGCAAACCCGACCCATCATCGGTATCACCAATATACATACCTGGACGTTTACGAACAGCATCCAAACCACGCAACACTTTAATACTTGATGAATTGTAATTATTGCCATCACTCATGTTCGTTCCTCAAAATAAATACTAGGCTTTGATAAGCCCAAAATACTTTTATCTACCCACAAAATTATTAGGCTATTTTTTAAACAGCTTAAACATTCCAATTTTATCCACACTGCAACAAAATCTCACCTTGTTCCACGTGAAACAATTTGGCATATTTGTCGAATGTTTGTAGCAAAGGCCACACACTATTTGCCTCTACCGTTGTAATCAATACCTGTGCTTGTAATTCAACCAAAGACCGTAACAACCGTTCTCTTGCATTAACATCTAACTCTGAGGCTAAATCATCGAGCAAGACCATACACGGTTTTTGTCGGTGCCTTAAAAAAGCAACTTGAGCCAATTTTAAGGCACAAACCAAAAGTTTTTTTTGACCTCTGGACAAAATCAGTTCGGCTAAACCTATATCTGTTTTAAAGCGTAAATCAGCACGATGCGCTCCAATTTGAGTAAAACCGCGCTGTTTATCTTTAAAGCGACTTTCTTGTAACTGAGTAGCCAATTCTTGTTCTACATCAAAACCTGCACTATAGTCCACATTTATAGTTATTTGTGGCAATAACAACGCTAATGCAGAGTCAATAAAAGTTAGCCACTCATTAAATACTGTTGTTCTCATATTGTGTAACAATAATGCTTGCTGACTTAATTCTAATTCCCAAATTTGCCATTGAGCATTTTCTACTGTTTCGGTTTTTAACAGCGCATTTCTTTGTGCTAAGGCACGTTGATAGCGCAACCAATGTGTATAAAAATTAGGCTCTACATAAAACAACAACCAATCTAATAATTGTCGTCTTTGTTTAGAACCACTTTCTATTAAATCCATATTTTCAGGATGAATAAGTTGCATCGGTAAATCAGATGCAAACTCAGACATACTAGAAACCATCACTCCATTTCTTTTAAGTGATTGATTTCCTTGTATATTTTTACTTATTCCCAACTGCTGGCCTTGAGTCATGCGTGTAAAAACAGTGCAAACACTTTGGCCATCTTGAATCACTTTGCGTACATTCGATGTGCGAAAAGAACGCCCTGTACTTAATAAATAAATAGCTTCTAGTATGGATGTTTTACCACTGCCATTTAAACCATAAAATACATTAAGTGAGCCTAAAGAAAAACTACAAGGGTACAAATTACGTACCCCCGACAGGCTCACCACATCTAGCATACTAATATCAATCCTACAGGCGCATAGGCATCACAACATATACCGCGTCTTGGCTATCAGTTTCTTGCACCAATATTGAGGCGTTAGAATCACTTAATATCAATTTAGTATTAACACCTTCTAATACATTCAGCACGTCTAATAAATACTGTACGTTAAAGGCAATCTCTAAATCATCCCCCACATATTCTACCGCTAATTCTTCGCGCGCTTCTTCTTGCTCTGGGTTATTTGCCTGAATACATAAGTCATTGTTTTTTAACAAAAATTTAACACCTTTGTATTTTTCATTGGTCAAAATAGATGCCCGCTGTAAGGCATTTTTAAAGTCTTCATGGCTTAATAAAACATTTTTATCACCACCACGAGGCAAGACGCGTTGATAATCAGGAAACTTGCCATCAATCAATTTTGAGGTAAACGATACAAAACCCTCTACGGTATTATCGTCTTCTTTCTTTTTATTAGCAGTAATCGGCAAGGTGACTTGTAAGTGATTATTACCAAAAGTAAGGTGTAATGCGCTGTCTTCATCATTCAACAAACGCTGTAATTCTTGCACCCCTTTACGCGGTACAATGACCTGAATTTTTTCGCTAGGGGAAGCCTCAGCATGGGCATCAAACAACGCAAGGCGGTGGCCGTCTGTGGTTACCGTACGCAATTGATTAGCCGTTACCTCAAACAACATCCCTGTTAAATAATAACGGACATCTTGTTGAGCCATTGCAAAGCCTGTTTTTTCGATAAGACGTTTTAAATTGCGCTGACTAATATTTAAAGAAAACGCGCCTGCATCTTCTTCTAAACTAGGAAAGTCTTGAGCGGGCAGGGTGGCTAAAGAAAAGCGACTCCGTCCCGATTTGATTAATAGTTTTTGCTCATCCATGCTCAACTCAATCATGGCAGAGGCGGGGAGGGATTTACAAATATCTAATAGTTTACGGCAAGGAATAGTTACTTCACCTGTTTGAACCAATTGCTCAGCACTGAGTTTTTGTGTCGCAACCAATTCCACTTCTAAATCTGTGCCTGTAAACGAAATTTCATCTTCAGAAACACGCAACAAAACATTGGCCAAAATAGGCATAGTATGTTTACGTTCAACAACGCCAGCCACTTGTTGTAATGGTTTTAATAATTGTTCACGTCCAATAGATAATTTCATTGCATATCCTCTGTAATAATTAACCGTGTAATGAACGGATTAAATTGTGATAATCTTCGGCCACTTCTTTATCAAGCCTGCGTAATTCATCCACTTTTTCACAAGCGTGCATCACGGTTGAGTGGTCTCTGCCTTCAAATGCTAAGCCAATATCAGGATAACTACTGCCCGTTAATTCTCGCGCTAAAGCCATCGCTATTTGCCGAGGACGAGCATAAATCCGTGTCCGTTTATGTGCTGTTAATTCCCGTAAAGGAATTCGATAATATTCGGCCACCATTTTTTGAATACTATCAATATTTACCTGTCTCGCTCTAACTGCTAATACATCTTTTAAGGCGTGTTTAACAATATCAATATCAATTGCTCGCCCTTGAAAACGTGCCGTTGCCATTACTTTATTTAATGCGCCTTCTAATTCACGCACATTAGCTTGAATATGTTGCGCTATAAATAAGGCCGCAGGCTTTGGTAAATCCATTTTATTAATTTCGGCTTTTTTGCGTAGAATACCTACCCGATTTTCTAAATCAGGTGGGTCGAGTTGTACGGTTAATCCCCATGAGAATCTTGATTTTAATTGCTCATCTAAATCAGGTATTTCTTTAGGGTAACGATCCGATGTTAAAATAATCTGACCGTTATTCTCTAAAAGGGTATTAAACGTATAAAAAAACTCTTCTAAACTTGCGCCTTTTCCTGCCAAAAAATGAATATCATCAATTAATAATAAATCTAAATCTCGACATGATTTTTTAAAATCATCAATCGCTCCGCGTTGTAATGCCGAAACAAAACCACCCACAAACTTTTCGGAGGTTAAATATAATACTCGCGCATTATGTTTTTTGGCCAATAAAGCATGGCCAACCGCTTGCATTAAATGCGTTTTACCTAAACCTGTTGCGCCGTATAAAAACAAGGGATTGTGATTAGTATCCGCAGGTTTTTGAATCACGCTTTGGCAAGCAGCATACGCTAATTGATTGCCTTTGCCTTGTACAAAGTTTTCTAGGGTAAAGCCGTCATTCAAGGCTGGTTTAGGTCTTTCCTGCACCGCTATCGGCGGGGGAGGGGAGGGGGTAAGACGTGTAGATTCCTCAGCACGCGCAAATTTTGTACCCACATCAAGGGATACTTGATTAATTCGACCCTCACTAAAATCCGCCACCAGCAAGCGAATCCGTTCCAAGTATTTTTCTGCAATATGCTTACGAAAAAAAGGGTTAGGTGCGAGTAAACGTAAATATGTGTCGCTTTCTTCCACCTGAAGCGGACGTATCCACATACCAAACAAGTTAGCGGGCATCTCGTCTTGCAGACGTTCAAGACACAATGTCCAGATCATCATGCTTCTCCAATGCCATCAAAAAGGCTGGCCATTGTACGCAAGCAAAGCACGTTTGTCAGCTCAAAAAACAGCAAAAAAGATGTAAATATTTATCCTAAAACCTGTGGATAAGTCTGTGGATAAGTGCTGTGGATAACTTGCGTTTTTCTGTGGATAAGTCTGTGGATAACTTTTTTCGCAAAAAGTTATCCACATTTTGTCCACAGGGTTATCCACAGGGTATGTATTTGATAAATAACTGAAAAGGCGACTTATCCACAGAAAAACGCCACACTCACTATAAATTCCTTATTATATAAATTTATATATAAATTTAAATTCTTATAGTAAGCAGCGCAAAAATCTGTGGATAACTCAAAAAAGTTTGCAACTTGGCCATAAAAAAATGAGTTAATTTAAGGTTTGACAGCAAGCCGTAAAATACTTAGAATGACCCCCTTTTTGAGAATGGCCATTTGGCTATCTGAGTTGAGTAAAAATCATGAAGCGTACTTTTCAACCTAGCGAAATCAAACGCAAACGTACTCACGGTTTCCGCGCTCGTATGGCAGACAAAAACGGCCGCGCCGTGTTGGCTCGTCGCCGTGCTAAGGGTCGTAAGCGTTTAACGGTGTGAGTTTAGTTAATCGTTATCTCTTTCGGCCTGAACAACGTATTCGCAATAGCGCAGGTTTTCAGGTCGTTTTTGATAGCCCCTCGTGTAAAGTGGCTCAGCCACAGTATCTTGTGTTAATTCGTGGTAATACCCAAGCAAAATCCAAATTAGGTTTTGTGATTGCCCGAAAAAAAATACGCCTAGCGGTGCAGCGAAATCGCATTAAGCGTATTACGCGCAATAGTTTTAGATTGCATCAGTACGACTTACCCGCTGTTGATATCGTGTTTATTGCACGGCAAGGTTTAGACGATTTGAGTAATGCAGAACTAGCTAAAGCGTTATCTAAAACGTGGCAGCAAGTGCAACGTCGATATCAAGCCGCTCTCAAGGCGACACATGAAAATCCTGCTTCTAACACCCATCCGATTTTATAAATATGCAATCAGCCCTTTAATGGCTGGGCATTGCCGATTCTCTCCTACTTGTTCAACGTATGCCGAAGAAGCTATCCAGCAACACGGTATGCTTAAAGGTAGCTATTTAGCATCAAAACGTATTTTACGTTGCCATCCTTGGGGTGGTGCAGGTTACGATCCTGTGCCTGACTCTTTCTTTTGGTTTCCAGTGGAAAAATGACTATGCAATGGGCTCGCAACCTGATTTTGGTCGGTTTAGCAATTGTCAGCTATTTGATGATTTTAGCGTGGCAAAAAGACTATGGTAATACTTCCCCTAGCCATACGCCAGATAGTGCCGTAAATCGCAGTGTAGAGGCCTCTACGCCGATAAATTTGACTAGCTCTACCCCTGTTGCTGCAGCAAGCACAGATATTCCTACTGCACCCGTCAAAGCAGAGTTAGCTACCGCTACCGAATTGGTGACAGCACCCACTCAAGGTTTATTACGTGTTAAAACTGATGTGCTAGATGTGCAAATTGATACTGTAGGTGGTGATATTGTTGATTTGTCATTGCCAACCTATACAAAAACAGTTGATGGTACAGAGGCATTTTCTTTATTAGAAAATAATCGTCAACGCATGTTTATTGCTCAATCAGGATTAATTGGCGCAAATGGCGCAGATGCTAATCCTGAAGGCCGCCCTGTATATCAAGCAATACAAAGCAGTTTTGTTTTAGAAAAAGGTAAAACGGTATTAAATGTCCCGTTAACATTTATAGATAAAAACGGCGTAGAAATTCAAAAAATATTTACTTTTACTCAAGGTAAATATGATATTGAAGTTAAATATAATATTATTAATCGGAGTCAAACTGTTTGGCAGGGATTAATGTTTGCCCAATTAAAACGTGATGGTACTGAAGACCCAAGTAAAAGTCATCAAGGTATGGGAATGTCCACTTATTTAGGTGGTGCATGGGGAACAACAGAAAAAAATTATAATAAAATTAATTTTACTGATTTTAACAAAGAGGCTTTAAAGGAAACAGTGGTTGGTGGTTGGGCGGCGATTGTGCAGCATTATTTTGTTGCTGCTTGGATTCCTGATGCAAAAGCTAAAAATCATTTTACGAGCAGAGCTAACGATAAAGGTGAATATTTTATTGGCTTTAGCTCACCTGATATTACGGTTAATGCAGGTATGCAAAATAGCATTAGTGCTAAATTATATGCAGGGCCTAAAATTCAAGATGAATTAGCTAAGTTATCCACAGGTTTGGATTTAACAGTCGATTATGGTTGGTTATGGTTTATCGCTCAATTTTTGTTTTGGTTACTTAAAAATATTCATGGCTTTTTAGGTAATTGGGGCTGGTCGATTGTTGGTTTAACGATTGTTGTTAAATTGGCGTTTTTTCATTTGTCAGCTACCAGTTATAAATCAATGGCTAATATGCGCCGTGTTGCACCAGAAATGCAGCGTATTAAAGAGCAGTACGGCTCTGATCGCCAAAAAACATCCCAAGCAATGATGGACTTATATAAAAAGGAAAAAATCAATCCAGTTTCGGGTTGTTTACCCATGTTGGTGCAAATGCCTGTCTTTTTGGCCTTGTATTGGACGTTAATGGAAAGTGTAGAATTGCGCCATGCGCCGTGGTTATTGTGGATAACTGACTTAGCTGCCATGGATAAGTTTTTTGTATTGCCCTTAATTATGGGCGCAACCATGTATATTCAGCAGTTATTAAACCCTCAACCAACCGACCCTATGCAAGCCAAAGTATTAAAAATAATGCCTGTGATGTTTACGGTATTTATGTTGTGGTTTCCATCGGGTTTGGTGTTGTATTGGGTTGTCAATAATACCTTGTCTATCGTTCAACAATGGATTATTACGCGCCAAATTGAAGGTGCTAAGGCTAAATAATCCGACTTATGTATTGCTTTACAAATAAGCAATAACCGCATAAGTCTTAAAAGTAGATATTGTAAGGCTGTCTTAATGACAGCCTTATTTTTTGGGGCAGAAAATGAACTTATCCACAGCCAATGACACCATTGCTGCTATTGCAACACCTAATGGGCGCGGAGGCGTAGGTATCGTGCGTTTGTCGGGGCATAAAGCTTTAGAGATAGCAAAGGTACTCACGCAAGATAATAAGGCCTTAAAAGCGCGCTATGCACATTTTAGACGCTTTTATAGTGCCGATGGTACGGTACTTGATGAAGGTTTAGCGTTGTATTTTCCTAATCCGCATTCATTTACAGGTGAAGACGTTGTGGAGCTACAAGGACATGGCGGCCCTGTGTTAATGGATATGTTACTTAAACGGGTACTCGAATTGGGTGCGCGTATGGCGCAAGCAGGTGAGTTTTCGCAACGGGCTTTTTTAAATGACAAACTTGATTTAACCCAAGCCGAAGCAATCGCAGACTTAATTGATGCTTCATCACAAGCAGCGGTTAAATCGGCATCACAGTCTTTGCAAGGGGCATTTTCTAAACGCATTAATGTGTTACTAGAAAGTTTAATAAACCTACGTTTATACGTCGAAGCCGCAATTGATTTTCCTGATGAAGAAATTGACTTTTTGAGTGACGGTATTGTGGCCGCACGTTTGCAAAGTGTACGCGACAAGCTACAAACAGTTTTAGCTCAAGCCAAACAAGGCGCATTGTTGCGTGAAGGTGTACGTGTAGTGATTGCAGGCAAGCCCAATGCAGGTAAGTCGAGTTTGCTTAATGCCTTAGCAGGCTATGAAGCCGCGATTGTGACCGATATTGCAGGCACAACCCGTGATGTATTACGTGAGCATATTCACATAGACGGTTTACCTTTACACATCATTGATACCGCAGGTTTGCGTGATACAGGCGATGCTGTCGAAAAAGAAGGTATTCGTCGTGCTTACCACGAAATAGCCCAAGCAGATGGCTTGTTATTGATGTATGACTTATCCACAGAGTTATCCACAACCTTACAAAGTTATCCACAAAATCAAGATATTAATGCTAATACTGTGGATAACTTAAGCACTTATCCACAATTACCACCTAACTTATCCACAAGCTTTGATCCTTTAGCACTGGCTAGACAATTTTTTGATCCATTACCACCGCCCCAAAAGTTATGTTTTATTGCCAACAAATGCGATTTAGTAGGGCAAGAGCCTCATATTTCGACCATTGAAGGCTATTTGCACATTACCTTGTCTGCACGTCAAGACATGGGCTTAGCGCAGCTTAAAACGCATTTAAAAGCCCTTGTAGGCTATCAAGATGCCGAACATAGCCCTTTTATTGCGCGGCGCAGACATTTGGATGCGCTAAGACGTACAGAAGCCGCCTTGCAACAAGCGCATGAGCAATTGCATGGTTTGGCTTTAGGAGAGTTGATGGCAGAGGATTTACGTGCTGCACAACAAGCATTAGGTGAGATTACAGGTGCGTTTAGTGCTGATGATTTGTTGGGTAAAATTTTTAGTAGCTTTTGTATAGGAAAATAATCTTTAAAATTAATAAATTACGCAAAAATGAGCTAAGAGATTAGCTCTTTTTTTGTCTTAAATTTTTGATTTTTTGTTTGATTTTTGCTCAAAATTAACTAATGATGAAAGGTTGTATTGCCTGTTTTTTGTCTGATAAATAACCCAAAAGTAGCTGACAAATTATTAAATGAGTCAGGTTTTGTTTAAAAGCCAATACTTAATTTAAAAAAAAGAGATCTTTGGTTGATAAAAAATAGCAGCCTTTTAAGATAATAAAAAAACAATAGGCATTAATTTTTTAGCTGTTTTGTATTTTTTATAATGTAATATAGTGTAATTTTTATTACATTAATGTTTTTTTGATAAAATATTCGAACAAGCGCACAAAATCAACATCAAGACTTGGTAATTGCTTATTTGTCCCCCACTTTAATTAAGGAGTTAAGGTTAGTTAATTATTAAGGTAGTCAGCATGAGTGATATTTTTTCTCCTATACAAGTAGGTGCTTTAAGTTTAAAAAATCGTATTTTTATGGCACCGCTAACGCGTATGCGTAGTCGTGATGATAGTGATGTGCCTGTATTACCTTTAATGGCAGAGTATTACCGCCAACGCGCTAATGCTGGATTGATTATTAGCGAAGCCTCTCAAGTATCGCCGCAAGGCAAAGGCTATATGGGAACACCTGGTATTTATACTGCCGAGCAAGTGGCCGCATGGCAAAAAATCACGCAGGCGGTACATGAGGCAGAGGGTAAAATTGCGATTCAATTGTGGCATGTTGGTCGTGTTTCGCATCACTCCTTGCAACCCAATCAGCAGCTACCTGTGTCGGCATCGGCCTTAGCTTATGTTAATAAAACCACTATTATGGGTGAGGATGGCAAGCCGCATCGTGTTGCTTGTGATACGCCTCGCGCTTTAACTTTAGAAGAAATGCCAGCTTTAGTTGATAGTTATCGTCAAGCCACAATCAATGCGCGTGAAGCGGGTTTTGATATGGTGGAAGTTCATGCTGCCCACGGTTATTTGTTGCATCAATTTCAATCTTTAGAAAGTAATCACCGTGATGATATTTATGGCGGTAGCGTAGAAAATCGCGCCCGTTTAACCTTAGAAGTGATTGATGCCTGTATTGCGGCATGGGATGCGGCACATGTAGGCGTACGGATTTCGCCGCTAGGGATTTTTAATGGTTTAGATGACAAAGACGGCTTAGAGATGGGCTTATATTTAGCACGTGAATTTAATCAGCGTGGTTTGGCTTATTTACATTTGTCTGAGCCTGATTGGGCAGGAGGCCCTGCGCATAGTGATGAGTTTAGGCAAGCATTACGCACCGCTTTTAAAGGCGTGATTATTGGTGCAGGTAGTTACACCTTAGACAAAGCTAATAGCTTGTTAGCTAAAGGTTTTATTGATGCCGCTGCCTTTGGTCGCCCTTATATTGCTAATCCCGATTTAGCACATCGTTTAAAACTTAATGCGCCTTTAAATGAAATAAATCCTGCCACTTTATATGGTGGTGCTGAAGAAGGTTACACCGATTATCCTGCTTTAGCTTAATCACTTTAGCTCTGTCCTAACGGGAGAGAGAACTCCCTCTCCTGTTGGGAGAGGGTTGGGGTGAGGGCTAAATCAAAACCTCAACAGATTTTGATCAGAAAGAAAAAGCCTTAAATTGGCCTGAAAAGATAAATTAATTGTCCCGTCATGTACTTACGTGCCATTAAAAAACACTTTAGTATCGAGATGAAATATTCTACTAAGACTAAGAGAGTGATTATGAGCACAGAACATATTGATGTATTAATTGTAGGGGCAGGATTGTCGGGTATTGGTGCAGCTTATCATTTACAAAAAGAGTGTCCTCATAAAAAAGTGCTAATTATCGAGCGACGTAATGCCATTGGTGGAACATGGGATTTGTTTAGGTATCCGGGTATTCGTTCTGACTCTGATATGTTTACTCTAGGTTATAACTTTAAACCGTGGACAAATCCTAAAGCGATTGCTGACGGCACATCTATTCGAGAATATGTACAAGAAACAGCTCACGAAAACGGTATTGATAAAAAAATTCGTTTTGGTTTACAGGTGCGTCATGCGGCATGGTCAAGTAAAAATGCTACGTGGACAGTAGATGCGGTGCGTGAAGCAACGGGTGAAACGGTACAATTTAGCTGTAATTTTTTGCTAATGTGTAGTGGTTATTATAATTATGATGCAGGTTACACTCCCGAGTTTAAAGGCATAAAAGATTTTAAAGGCCAAATAGTCCATCCACAAAAATGGACAGAAGATATTGATTATAAAAATAAAAATGTAGTAATTATTGGTAGCGGTGCAACAGCAGTTACCTTAGTGCCATCGATGGCCGAAAAAGCAGCACATGTGACCATGTTACAGCGTTCGCCAACTTATGTGATTTCTGTGCCTGAGCGCGATATTATCTCAGAAAAATTACGCCCATTTTTACCAGAAAAGATGGTTTATCGTTTAGCGCGTACCCGTAATGTGGGTTTGCAAATGATGTTTTATAGGTTAAGCCGCGAAAAGCCTAATGTGGTTAAACGCTTTTTATTACAAATGGTGCGTCGCCAATTGGGTAAAGGTGCTGATATGACTCATTTTACGCCTACATATAACCCGTGGGATGAGCGTATTTGTGCCGTGCCTGATGGCGATTTATTTAAGGTGATTCGTCAAGGTAAAGCCTCTGTGGTGACAGACCAAATTGAAACCTTTACCAAAACAGGCATTAAGCTTAAATCAGGACTAGAGTTAGCCGCAGATATGATTGTGACGGCGACAGGTTTAAACTTGCAGTTGTTAGGTGGTATGACCGTTGAGGTAGATGGTAAGCCATTTGCAATGACTCAAACCATGAATTACAAAGGGGTGATGTTTAAAGACTTGCCTAATTTGGCGATGATTTTTGGTTATACCAATGCTTCATGGACACTCAAAGCTGATTTAAGTAGCGAATATATTTGTCGGTTATTAAAACACATGGATACAAAAGGTTTACGTCAATGCACGCCTCAAAATAGCGATGGCACAGTAGCAGAAGAAGCCTTTTTAGGGTTGGCATCAGGTTATGTGCAACGTGCTAAAAACGTATTACCTAAACAGGGCAATAAAGCACCGTGGAAACTATACCAAAACTATGCCCTTGATTTGGCGATGTTACGTTTTGCTAAGTTAGAAGATGGTGCGATGAGGTTTTCTAGCCCTAAATAACAATATCTGTTTATGTACTCTCTTCTATAAAGTTAGGAGAGAGTGGTATTACGCGCCCCATTGCCGTACACGACCTGTATCTAAATGCACAAANNTCTAAGTGCATACTGTGTTTGGCAACACCGCTTGAGTTTGCTTGAAGCATGGCATTGGTTTGCGGCGAACGATACGCAGAGATAATCTGAAACTCACATGGTTTATTAAGTTGTGTTTGTAATTGTGCTAATTGGTCAAGCAAGTTGGTATCAATATCTAATGCTTGATTATTACGAAAATCACGTAACAAAAAATTAATTTGCTTTAATGAGTCAGCTACATAATTACCCTCAGCCCAATAAGTTACACGTAACTTTTCGCCTGTATGCAAATGATTAAANNGGCTTTAAGTGCGCTGTCAGCCAATCTCCAATCGATTTTATCGTTTACTGCATGAGTCTCAGCCAGTTGTTGTAAGGCTTGATGACTATTCACGCTACGTTGGTAAATATCGGGGTGTACTTCTATCATAATACGGCCATCGGTACGAATTTCAAGCAAAATAGGCCAATAAGTGTTAGTACCTGTAACGCCTACCTCGACTTGGCTAAATAATTGGGCAATATCATCGGGGTGTAAACGAATACAGCCATGTGATTGAAAACGATAAATACTGGCAGGCGCAAGAGTGCCATGAATGCCATAACCACTCAAACTTAAACCTAACCAATATTTACCTAAAGGATTATTTGCACCAGCCTCAACACGCGTTAGTACTTTTTGGCCTTTAGCTGCCATTTCTGCTTGAATGGACTTAGGTACAATCCACGCTTTATCTTTTTGTTTGTTAATTATCGTCCATGTGCCAATGGGGGTTTCCCAAGAAGCACGCCCTAAACCAAGCGCATACACGATGGGGGTTTGACCTGTTTTTTGTAAAAACAATAAGCGTTGTGGCAAATTAATGGTAATGCCATCGGCTAAGTTAGCAGGAATCAAATGATTATATTTAATGTTTAGTTTTTGGCCAATTCTAAGTACTTGATTGCGAGTAATACCATTATTAATGGCTATGTCATTAGGAGTGGTGGCATAACGACCACTTAGCGCAAACAGTGTATCGCCTTTTTTGATGATGACTGTCTCTTGGCCTTGCCATGTGCCTTGTGCCAAATGAGCAAAACTATTTTCGGCTGATGAATTAGGTAGCGCATAAACCTGATAACTAGATAATATCAAGGCGTAAAAAGCATATAGAAAACGCATAGTATTTTAACAATGAGAGTGGATTATTTAAACTGACAGGTCTTACGAATAAACACAAGACCTAATGTAGCGTAGTCGTGTAGCGGTCTAGTAGGTAGGTGTAAGTACAGGTGTTTGACGCATTTTTTGATAGTCAGCTTCGGAGTTAAGCATTTGTTGTTTGCTGCTATCGACTTGTTTATGGCCATCTTCAATCATTTGCTCACCTTTGGTTTGTAATGTTTTTCCCTCTTCAATCATTGCTTGGCCTTTAGTAATCATCTTTTCGCCTTTTAGTGCGCCTTGATTACTGCTGTTCCATTGTTTGCCAATACTACTGGCTTGCTCGCCACGATTAGAGAGCTGGTCACCAAAAGTTTGTGGCTTACTGGCGCAGCCGACTAGGGTTAAAGTAGCAATTAAGCAAAAGGCTAATATTGCGGTTTTCATGGTTTGTACTCTTTTAGAATGTAGTAGTTGCTTCCTCACGTAAGCCATCTCTAACGAGAGAATGGCTTAGAGTGAGGAAGCAAAAGACCTATTTGTTGTAGTTAATAATGATATTAACGCGGCGATTTTCTTGCTCACCTGCGGCGGTGTTGTTGTAGGCAAAACGGCGACTACGGCCAAAGCCTTCAGCCGTTAAGCGTGAACGTGAAATACCATAAGTATCAACGAGATAATTCACGACGTTTTGGGCGCGACGTTGAGAAATAGCCATGATGACCTCGGGTGTGGCTTGGATATTGCCTGTATGTCCTTCAACTGTTGCGGTAGTTTTGGGATTGGCTTTTAAAAATACAGCTACTTTGCGTAAGTCCTCGGCATATTTGCTTTTGACCGTGTCACTGTTTTGGTCAAACTCAATATTCATCGCCATTGTCATACGTGTTGGTGCAACATTTAAGCCTTCAATATCAGTAGCACAAGAAATCACTGCTGCAATACGTCGATTACTACGTTTGCCTTCTTGGGTTTGATTATCAGCGATTGGTCGGCTTGACCCATAACCCACCGATTTAAGGCGAGATGGGGCAATACCAATAGTTTCAACTAAATAATTAACCACACTTTGGGCGCGGCGCAAAGAAAGCTGCATATTGTATTCATTGTCACCCACGTTATCGCTGTGGCCTTCAATGGTGGCAGTAGTTTCGGGATATTTGCTTAAAAAAGTCCCTAGTGTTTTGAGTCTTTCTTTTTCTTCACGCTGAATGGTATCGTTATCAATTTCAAACTCCATTTCCAAAATACTACAGTATTCTTCGGTGACGACAGGCACAACCACAACAGGCGCAACTTCGGTAACAATAACGGGTTCAGGCTCAGGTGATTGTTCGCTAACAGCCACCGCGTCATTTTGTCCAAAACGATACACTAAGCCTAACGAGACGAGGTCAACATCACCGCGGTTATTCATCGTATCATCAATGCGATAGCGTTCAGCTTCGGCACGTAAGGCGAGTGAAGGCGTAAAAGCATAAGCCAAACCCAAGCCCATCTTGTAATTGGTGTCGCGTTTACTGTGGTCTGGATCAAGGACATTAACTGCCCCTGTGCCAGCAAAGTGAGTTTGGGCTTTGGCGGTGTTTAAACCGAGTCGGCCAAACGCGGATATTTTTTGGGTGATGGGCAAAATACCTACCGCATCAAGGTTGATACCTTTGATGCGAATATTGCCACTATATGTACCAACAGGTAGGGTATTGGCTTGGAAGCTATACTCACCTAGGTCAAAATAGCCACCTTCTAAGGCAAAGTATTTGTTTAGCTGATAACCACCAAACACTTTCCAGCCATTATCTTTGTCATCATTGGTTGTATCAGTGTTAACAAAGCCTTGTGACAGTAAGCTGCTATTAATACGTTGGTTATCAATATCGACTCTGGATTTGCCGATATTAAAGCCCATGTACCAACCGTCATCACTGGCCATTACCTGTGAACTACTGATAATGGCGAGTGCGATTAAGCCCTGTGTTCCTAGTTTGATAAGTTTCATCATTGCTCTCCAAGCCTTTATTGGGCAGGTACGTTAATAACGGTGTTAGTCATAGTCACCGAGGCATTAAGTCCCATGGCACGACCATTAATGGTAACAATATCAACATTACCCACTGTAGAAATTGCAACGGCGGCAGAAGCAATAATTGTTCCGACCATCGTGCCACCCCCAGCGGCATTAATTGTTGCAGCTGTGCCTACACGCCAAAACACGTTTTTAGCTTGTGCGCCATTGATAAGAATAATGCTCCGTGGCGCACCTGCAGCACCTACCGTTAACGATGTAGCGCTTTGGAAAACCCATACCGCATTGGCATCGCCTTGTCCGTCTAAGGTTAAATCAGAACCTGTGATTTGGAATGAACCACCAGCAGCTTGATACACACCAGAAGAGAGTGTTAAGCCACCAAGTTGTCCAGCACCAGGATCGGTACCACCTGGCATTGCAGCAGGTGAAAGTTGGTTAAACGCGGTTGTGGCATCAGCACGTGCTTGTGTTGCAATACTACAAGCAACAGGATTAACGGCGGCAGCGGTTGGCCCTGTGGTTGATACAGTACAGGTATAAATTTTACCGTTGACAAAGCCTTGATTAGAGCCAGTCTCGGTGTAAATATCATTGCCGCTATCGTGAAAGCCTGTGATGGCAGAAGTTGAAACAGCCGTTGTGCCTAAGTCACCACCAATGACAGTTAATATGCCTTGATTGGTTGTGCCTGCTGCACCACCCAAATTACCAAACGGAGCGGCGGTAGCTAAGTTAATGCCTTGAGCGCACGCCTGTGACCCTGTGGTAAATGTCCAAATTTTGTTACTGTTAAGAGCGTTATTGGCTAAGTCTTTAACGCCTGTAGTGACCGTAGCAGTGTAGTTAGTGTTAGCCACTAAACTACTGTTTGGTGTAAAGGTTGCTACTTTATTGAGGACGTTATAACTAACCGTACCACCAGTCAAAATGCCAGCCGTTGTTTTTAAACCCATGGTGGCTGTATTGATTGTTAGCGGATCCATAGCCTCACTAAAAGTGGCGTTAATGGCTTGTTGCAAACAAACACCCGATGCAAACTCTAAGGGATTAACCTTTGTGATGGTAGGTGCGATGTTATCTGGAGCTGCCCCTGTAGAGAATGTCCACACGGTATTATTGAGCAAGGCATTACCTGCTAAATCCAATGCACCTGTTGTTACCGTGGCGGTAAATAAGGTGTTAAAAGGCAAGCTAGCAGGGTTGGTAGGAGTAAAGGTTGCCGTTTTTGCTGCGACAGCATAACTAACGTCACCAATAATCGCGGCTGCACCCGGCCCTTGTAAAATCAATGTGTTATTACTAATGCTGGCAGGGTCCATGTCTTCGCTAAAAGTCACAATCACTTTGGCATTAGTGGCCACATTGGTTGCCCCTGCGGCTGGCACTTTGAGTGTTACCGTAGGTCTTGTGGTATCGGGTGCAGCACTGGTAGTAAATGTCCATACGGCATCACTGGCGGCTGGCAAGTTAGCAATATTACCTGCAAGGGCATTACCTGCTAAATCTTGATTGCCTGTAGTAAGCGTTGCTGTTAAGACCGTACTTGCGGGTAGTGTACTGCTTGGAGTAAAACTAACTGTTCGTGCAGCAGGCGTATAAGTGACTGTGCCAGCGAGATTGGTTGCGCCATTTTTAACGGTAAAGTTAGCCGCAATCATTGTGGCAGGGTCCATATCTTCACTAAACGTAGCAACTACTTTGGCATTAAGTGCAACAGCAGTTGCGCCATTAGCAGGTACTTTTAAAGTCACCGTAGGACGAGTGGTATCAGGTGTTGCGCCTGTAGCGAATGTCCATAACACATTATTGGTTAAGGCATTACCTGCTAAATCTTTGGTACCTGTAGTAACAATCACGGTA
>DDBM01000102.1 GCA_002333125.1 Moraxellaceae bacterium UBA2032
GCATACCATGCAGTATCTCGATTACGGCCTTTAGATACCGTCGCGTTCCGAAACACCCCTTCATAAGACAAGCCTAAGCGTTGAGCTGCAAGACGTGAGGGTTTATTTAAGGCATTACATTTCCACTCATAACGCCGATAGCCCAAGTTAAAGGCGCGCTGCATCATTAAAAACATAGCCTCAGTGGCAATCGCTGTTTTTTGCATTAACGGTGAAAAATTCAAATGCCCCACTTCTATTGAGCCATTTTTAGGGTCGATGCGTAAATACGCCGCAACCCCTATCGCTTTTTGAGTGCTTTTATCAATAATGGCATAAAACTGTGGGTCACTTGTTAATACCGATACCCGTAACCAACTACGATATAACTCAAAACTGGCAAAAGGCCCATAGGGTAAATAAGTCCACATTCTGCCTTCTTTATCTAAGCTATTGGCTTCGTATAATGAAATAGAATCACGATCTGGGATTAAAGGCTCAATACGACATAATCGCCCTTCAATAATTTTATAAGGTGGAAATTTAGGAGCAACCCAACGCGGGACTAATGCACCAATAGGCTGGCCTAAAATATTTTGTTGATTAGGCATATTATTCTCAATAGTTATTGTATTTAAAAAACAAAAAGGCGAGTAAAACTCGCCTTTCCTTGTGCTAGTACCGCGTTAATTAAATATAATTAAATCCATGCGCGCTTTAATACCGCCAAAGCATCTTCAACACTTGCCTCTTTAGGATTAAAGATAATTGCTCCGTCATTTACGGTTAACTCAGCCACTTGACGCAACTGGTCTTCGCGTACTTTACCTGTTTCGGTTAAGGTACGTGGTAATTTACAACGCTGATATAACTCATCACGCATGGCACGAATATATTGAATCGCTTTAGCGGCGCGTTGCTCTTTTGGTGTAGCAGCGTAAATATCTTCACCCGCCAAGTATAACAACAACTCGCCAATACGCTCACCGTTAATTTCTTGGTTATATTCTAAAACATAAGGCAAGAAAATACTCATACATAAACCATGAGGAATATGACATACCGCNNGGGTTTGCACCCAAACAAGTATAAGCTTCTACTGCATGAGTCAAGGCATCCATCCCTGTCATGGCGGTAATATGCGGTGGCAAGGTTAGCGTCATGCGTGAATCTAAAATAGCGGCATTAGGCATTAAGAAATACGAAGTAAAAGGCAATTTTACGCCTTTGTCGGTGTCCGAAACCACCGCCACCATCGTCACTTCTGAGCCTGTACCTGAGGTTGTTGGTACCACAAAAAATGGCTTTAAAGGCTTAGGCAAGTTATGTGCGCCCGAATACTTTAATAAGTCATCGCCACCTTCGGATACCAAAATATTAACACCTTTACTGGTATCAATTACTGAGCCACCACCAATAGCAATAATGGCATCGCAGTTATTTTCGCGGTATATAGCGGCGGCATTACGCACGGTATGTAAGCTACTATCGGGTGGTACATCATCAAAAATGGCAACCACTTGGCTTTCTGCACCTTCAAACGCAGCAGTAACATGTTCTAACAACCCTACAGCACGCACGCCTTTATCGGTGATAATCATCGGGCGTTTAGCTTGTAATGTGGATAGCTCAAAAGGAATATGTTCTAGGGCTTTATGGCCAGCAACAATTTTAACAGGACAAAAAAATTCATAATAAGACTTAGCCATGATTAGCTCCGATTCAAGAAATTTTTAGCAACTAACCCATAAATACGGGCGGCTTTGTTTACTTTTTCATTTAAGGACAAGTTTTCTGGATAACGTTTAACCGCCATTTTAGCCACAACTTTAGGCAAAATAATGGCTTCCATTCTGTCCAAACAACGCACCATACGAATCGCATGAGACACTTCGCCATCAGCAACCATACGGTCATTAGCAAAAGCGCGTGCCGTCCCTTCTTGGAAGGATAAAACTAAAAACGCATGGCTTAGATGTTTAAACTTGACGCTTAAATCAGGCTTTCCATTAAAGTCTGGCACTAATTCTAAACGACCACCTGCAATGACTTTAGCGGTAAAGCGCGAACCATTAGGTAATACAATCATTTGAAAGTGAAAACCTACAGGTAAACCTGAGATTTCTTTGTGTACTTCTTCATCAACAAAACTTGTCGAGACTAAACCTCGACCAACCACTTCCATCATGGTGGCTACATAAGCACGTTGTAGCTCGGTTAATACTTTTTGTTTATTCACAATTATCCTCTCGTGGAAAAGACAAGCTTTTTAGCACTTAGCGGCGTAAGCACTGACTTTTATCAAGTGTCCGACAGTATCACTGGCACACCGATATTAACATAGGCAAGCGTTGATTTGAAAAAATGGGAATATTAATTAATAAGAAATTTTAACGAAGAGTGGTATATTTTTTAGCAATTTTTTGAGCATTCATTTCGGCTTGCTCGGTTTCTTGTACCGACATATTAGTGGCGAGTAAAACCTCGGCTTCTGAGGCATAGACATCACCTTGTTCGGCAGCCAAACTAAACCACGTGTAAGCTTGAATATCATTTTTGGTGACCCCTAAACCTATACCATACAATCCACCTAAGCTTACTTGAGCCGCAGCAACTCCTCGTTCTGCTGCTTTTTGATACCACGCAACAGCACGCATATAATTTTGATTTACGCCCAAACCATGCTCGTACATACCTGCCAAATGAAATTGTGACTCGGCATCGCCGCGTTGTGCGGCCGAACTAAACCATTTAAACGCTTGCTCATAATTTTGGCTAACACCTAAGCCCCTAGCATACATATACGCTAAATTATATTGAGCGGTAATATTTCCTTGTTGAGCTAAAAACTTAAATTCACGCAAAGCAAACTCATAGCTGCCACGCTGAAAGTTGGCAACTGCTTCATTAAACCCCGCCCATACAGGATTTATTAACATAATATTCCAAACAAGTAAAAACCATTTCATCTTGTTAGAGGCTCTATATTTATACTTTTTAAGACTTATACTGACGATAAACCCTAACAGAAATATAGCACATGTTAGAAAAAACAAAAGCTCTAAGATAAACAACAATAACATCTTGTTTTTTAAGATATTAAAAAGATAAAGGCGCATTGCTGCTATTCTTCCCTCACTCTAGCTCTCTCC
>DDBM01000262.1 GCA_002333125.1 Moraxellaceae bacterium UBA2032
TGTGGAATGGTTGGGGGAAGTGCCTGATGGATGGGATGAAAAGAAAATTAAGTTTGTTTGTAAACTAATTACAGATAAAACAGCAAACAAGACAAATGTAATTGCTTTAGAAAATATAGAAAGTTGGACAGCTAACTTCATAAGTTCTGATTCCGAATTCGATAGTGATGCTATTCTTTTTGAAAAGAATGATGTTTTATTTGGAAAACTCCGCCCTTACCTAGCTAAAGTTTATTTAACGAAAAATACAGGTGAAGCTATAGGTGATATTTATGTATTACGACCAAATAAATTAATAGCCCCTCAATTTTTAAAATTTTTTATGTTATCTGAAAAATTTATTGATTATGTAAATAGCTCAACGAATGGGACAAAAATGCCAAGAGCTAATTGGGATTTTATTGGTTCTGTTTCAATTTGGTTACCTGAAATTAGCATTCAAGGCCAGATAGTTGAATATCTAGATTCAGCTCTTTTGAAAATCGAACTAATCATCAATAAACAAAAAACTTTAATCGAAAAACTCAAAGAATACCGTTCTTCTATCATCTCCCATGCCGTCACAGGCAAAATTGACGTTCGGGAGTGGGTAGCATGAGCAACACCGCATTAACCGCTTCGACAAACTCAACGACCGAACTTAATCAAGATGTTGTCGCCCTCATCGACCATGCAAAACACCGTGCAGCCACCGCCATCAATGCCGAACTCACGTTATTGTACTGGCATGTTGGCCAACGTATCCGCCAAGATATACTCGGTAATGAACGAGCCGACTACGGCAAGCAAATTATTCAAGGGTTATCCAAGGTGTTGACCGCACAATTTGGTCANNCACCATGACCATACAGGAGCGTTGGAGTACGCGGACTTTAGACGAGCGTATTGGCTCAATGCTGTTTGAACGTACGGCTATTTCTAAAAAGCCCGATGAAACTATTTTGGCAGAGCTGCAACAACTACAACAAACAGGCAACACCCATCCACAGTTGTTACTTAAAGACCCCTACATTTTAGATTTTTTAGACCTCAATGACCGTTATTTAGAAAAAGATTTAGAAGACGCAATTTTACGAGAAATAGAACAGTTTTTATTAGAACTTGGTTCGGGCTTTAGTTTTATTGCACGGCAAAAACGCATACAAATTGATGAAGATGATTTTTATATTGATTTGCTGTTTTACAATCGCAAATTAAAACGCTTGGTTGCTATTGAACTCAAAACCGAAAAATTCAAACATGCCCACAAAAGCCAAATGGAGCTTTATTTACGTTGGCTTGCCAAATACGAACAAGAACCCGATGAAAATTCACCACTTGGGATTATTTTGTGCAGCTCAAAAAAACATGAACAAATTGAATTACTGGATTTAGGGCAGTCCGATATTCATGTCGCGGAATATATGACCGTGTTACCACCCAAAGAGATTTTGCAACAACGCCTCCAGTTAGCGGTTGAGCGTGCCAAACAACGGATTGAAGGAAAATAAAATGACAATAATGACAGACAAAGCCCATTACGAAAGCCATTTAGAAGCCTACATCGTACAAAAATTACAAGCACAAGGTTGGGTAGTCGGACAAAGTAAACATTACCACACCGAATATGCACTCTACCCCCAAGATTTAATCACATGGATACAAGCCACACAGCCCCAAAAGTGGCAAAAACTAACTGCCTTGAATGGTAGTAATACCGAAAAACGCATTATTGATCGCTTGGATGAGGAGTTAAATAAAAAAGGTACTATTCATATCTTTCGTAACGGCTTTAGCATGGCAGGTGCAGGCACAATCGACCTTAGCGAAAGCGCACCCGAAGATGGACGCAATCAAGCGGTGATTGACCGCTATAACGCCAATATTTTACGTGTTGTACCACAACTTAAATATCATCCATCCAAAGATGCAGGCATTTTAGACCTCGTGTTTTTTATCAATGGTTTGCCAATGGCAACCGTAGAAATCAAAACGGAGTTTAATCAGTCTTTAGAAGATGCCATTGAACAATATAAAAATGACCGTAAACCCATAGACCCTAAAACCAAACGCAAAGAACCCCTGCTCACCCCAAAACGTGGTGCAATTGTACATTTTGCTTTGAGTGAATCACAAATTGCCATGACCACGGCATTAGATGGCGACAGTACCTATTTTTTACCCTTTAACAAAGGTCATGACGGTCATGCAGGCAATCCGCCTGCGGATGCGGCTAAAGGTGAAGACTATCCAGTCGCGTATTTTTGGGATTATGTTTGTAAGCCAGATAATTGGCTCAAAATTTTTCATAACTTTGTTTATGTAGAAAAGAAAAACAAAGTTGATTTATATGGCAATTGGACGGTACAGGAACGCTTGATTTTTCCACGTTACCATCAGTTTGATGCCGTCAATAAAATGATTGCCGATGTGCAACAAAAAAATGTAGGCATGAATTATCTGTGCGAACACAGTGCAGGCTCAGGTAAAACTTCTACCATCGCTTGGGTGTGTCATTCGTTGGTGCGTTTGCGTCACAACGATGGTACACCGTTTTATAACTCCGTGATTGTGGTTACCGACCGAACGGTATTGGATGACCAGTTACAGGAAGCCATTCAGCAATTAGACCATCAAAAAGGCTTAATTGCTGCCATTAACCGTGATGATAAAGAGCATGCAGGCAAGTCCAAAAGCA
Source organism: Moraxellaceae bacterium UBA2032 (assembly GCA_002333125.1). Classification (GTDB taxonomy): domain Bacteria; phylum Pseudomonadota; class Gammaproteobacteria; order Pseudomonadales; family Moraxellaceae; genus Agitococcus. The sequence continues at coordinate 2,678 of DDBM01000262.1, forward strand.
AGCAGCTTGAAGATGCGCTGTTATCCAATAAACAAATTATTATTGTCACGATTCAAACCTTTCCACATGTGATGGAAGCGATTTTGACTAATACCAGTTTAAGCGACCGCAACTACGGTATTGTGATTGATGAAGCGCATACCTCTCAAACAGGTTCAACAGCCTCAAAACTGCAAGCAACATTAGCTTTGCAGTCGGGCGAAGCAATGGCAA
>DDBM01000008.1 GCA_002333125.1 Moraxellaceae bacterium UBA2032
AATAGTTCTTTATGTTTATCAAAGATGGCTTGTACTAATAGGCTATCAATTAACCAATCACTAAACCTTGCTAAGGACTTTTGGTTATCGGCCTGATAATCAAATAACACCATTAACACTAAGGCTAGATTGCGAGTCGTTTTTGAAACATTACTATTACCATCTTCGGTATGAAACCACGCAAAGCCACGGCCATCAATGCGCAAACGATAGCCTAACTGTTCAAATAAGGTCTGATATTGCTCTTGCTGTTGTTCTAAAGCAGCCCACAATTCGGGTTCGCTTAAACGATTAAGATGTTTACCACTATTAAAAAACTGAAACAGCTCACGCAGTTTGTCGAGTTTTGCTAATTGAATCGTTAATGCACTCAAGGTGTCACGGCTCCCTGTGGATAATGATAAACGTTGATATATTTTAACTCGCAATTCATGGCTTTTTCTGCTTGTGTCAGTTGCCAATCACTGCTGTCGTTTTGTGTTAAACGGTGATACAAACGCAACAAAGTGGCATCGCTTACATGCGCGTAATGGGCTTTTAGCCATACCAGTACATCATGTACAGGCAGTTGCTCAATCAGATGTTGCATCACGGCCTCATCATTGACCAAATCGAGTTCGGCTGGGCTAACAGCCGCTGTTTGCTCTGGAAAAGCAATACTGACAGGCTGATATTGTTGTGCTTCGGCCATCATCGTTAAAACTTCGTCGCCAACGGTGACACGGCGTGGTGAATCACGTTGCCACAAAGGTAAGTTGGCATTTCTGAAGGTCAGACTTAAGCCGCGTTTGCGTACTTGCCCGAGTAACAAGCTAATACTGGCACTTAACTGATTATGTTGTCGCACTTCTTCACGCAGGGGTAATAAGGTATCGCTACAGTGTTTAAGCACTTCTCGACCCAACTGGCGTAAGGCTTTGGCGGCAAAAGCCACTTGGCGAATGTGTTGCCGTTGGGTATATAACGAGCCTTGAGTCGTAAGAATATCTACAGCATGGTCTAAGGCGTGTTCGGCATTTTCTAAATAGCGATAAAAGGTACCTGCCGCACCTGTATCCATCATTTGTGCCATCGGTTCAACATATTGGTCATAGGCTTGCAACACTTGCCGATAACGATGACTGGCTGATAATTGGCTGTCAGTCGCTTTGGCTTTTTCGGCAAGCTCTAAAATGGCATGGCGGTCTTGGTCAAGTTGTTGGCTAATTTGTCTAAATAATTCGGCAAGATTCATCGCGGCATGGCGCATCATGTCCATATGATTAAGATGCACGCCTTCATTAAGCGCGTCTGTCGCTTCTCTAATGGCATTGACACGTGCTTGTAATACCGCCGATAAGCCTAACTCATGCTCACGCGTTAGGCTACGCACAAATGTCAGTACATGAGAGTTAATTTGCAAACTCTCACCACGCGCCACGGTTTCTAATAGGCCACTATTGACTAATTTGCGTAGTATGTCTTCGCATTCCATTGTGCTTAATTGCGGCTGGCGTTTGGCAATGATGGCTAATACGGAGGCAGGTTCAAGATATAATTGCTCGCGTGACTTTTGTACTAACCACTCTATGACGTCCCAATGCGTGCCTAACGCCAATACCAAACTACGGGGGGAGATTGTCATGATGTCACACTCTGTTGGTATTAGTCTTCAAAAGGAAAAATATCGGCTAACTCTTCGAACACCACCGTTTTTTGAGGTCGCAATACCAACTCATAACCCATCGCATTGGCCATGCGTGTAAATTCAAACAAGCCCACCGAATGACCCGTTTCGGCATTGGTGATAGTACGTCTTGATAACAAGGAACGTTCGGCCAAGGCTTGCTGGGTAAGTTTTAATTGACGGCGAATGGCTCTTAACTCTACCGCTAATTGCTCAACATTATTGATGGGGGTGATGGGCATAATTTTGCTCATTCTGACTTAATATGATTATTTTGCGCATTGTAACGCGCATTTTTGCAGATGAATAATTATTTTTTTAAAGAAGCATCGAGTGATTTAGCTATCATTTGTCGATGACTATCACTCACACCTAACTCTTTAGAAATCTGAGGCCAAGTGGCTAATACCGTTTTAATGTTATCAATCATCGCTTGCAGGTCTGACCATTGTGTAATACCTGCATGTTGAGCCAAACGCATTATCGCTTTTTGAGGTGGCTTTTTGCCGTAACCTGCAAATGCTGTCATATGCTCGCCATAACTATTGGGACTAAAGGTGACGTCAAACATCGGACTAATGTGCCATTGTCCATCATCGTGTTGTAAAAATGCCCAATTTTTACTATGGTCGTCCATATTAAGTGCGTAAGAATTAAATAAAGCACGTAATAACTGTTGTTTGGCGGCAGCCATAGATTGGCACAATTTGGCAGTGACTTTGATTAAGTCTTCATAATCTAAAGAAGGCTCTCTAAAATTAGCATCAAGCAGTCCTGCCGCACTGTGCATATGCCAACGCCCTAAGTCACTTGGGGCATCAAAACGCTTAAGCATTAACCATGCTTGTTGTTTATGTTGATACAATCGCCATTCAGGTACGCTAATCCCGACTTGTGCGGCCATTGTTAAATAGGCAGCTTCACAACGTCCTTCATCATGCCCCAAGGCTAAATTGTTTGAGGTAAATTTTACTAACCACGGCTGATAACCTTGTTGTGGCTGACTTATCATATGTTGATTATCTGGATTAAGATAAACCAAGGCTTTTGGTCTGGCACCGCCTGAGCTAGCAACATGCACTAATTGAGCTAACACTTGCTCGCTATGCCCCTCAAAAATGGCTTGTGCTTGTTGACCTAATTGAAATAAGTCTAATAATTCATTGTCTGCAATGTCATAATTTGGACGATAACGCAATGCGCCTACGCCTTTTTCGCCTACTAAAGCCAAACGCTGCATCAGACCGATGTGTTGTGGCACATAACCTTGTTGACGCAACCATCTATCCATTAACAAACGTCCCCAGCCATCGGGTAATGAGTCAGCAAATACGCCATGTAAAGCTTGTGCTTTATCTAGACTAGGTTGTAATTCACTCAAAAACTTTAAGCGAAAAGGTGACAAACTATGGCCATGCTGAAGATAGTGTTGATCGTATTGAAAATAAACGTGTTGATTGGCTTGTGCTAAACGACCAACTTTGCATTCTTGCCCCACACTATTAACCCTAAAAACCTCTAATTGAGCAATATCTAAGGTCATGTCAGCCTCTCATGCTTAAAACATCTTCAATGGTTTTTGGGACGGGCTGTTTGGTTTTGCTAAGCTCTAACAGAGGCTCTAAGGCATCAAGCATCTGCCACAACAGTAAAAATTGCCTCAATGAGATTTGGCCTGTGCTTTCAAAATGCTTAATGGTTGCCGCAGGCACACCACTACGCTCAGCTAAGGTTTGGCGCGACCATTTTTTTTGTTTACGGCGACATTTTACCGCTTCGGCTAATGCTAATTGTACATCATAGGCACTATGAAAACCTATAAGACCATCCATAATAAGATAACCTGTTATCTATTTTTTCTAATTTTAACATAGTATGGATAATATATTATCTAAATATACGATTATGTCCACTTTGACATGACAAATATTTGGCTCATAAAGCATTACGCGACACTCTGTTTGTCATTCTTTGATAGGCACTTGATGCTTGGCTAATTAACGTGATCAAATATCCCCGATTTTTGCCCACCACACAGAAAGTGGCACTGCCCACAAGGCTGAGCCAAAAGACACAATCTCACGACCCGCATATAACACAATGCCACGCTGAAAATGGCTCGCTTCGGTTTCTTGTAAGTGTTTTAGCCCCTTAAAATCTTTAGCATCCACCGTAGCACTTGCCTTAACCTCAATCCCCGTTAATTTTCCCAATCTATCTTCAAGAATAAAATCCACTTCAATATGGTTTTGAGTTCGATAATGCCACAGGCTAAGATGTTGGTCTGAAAAATCCGCATGTTTTATCAGCTCACTAAAAACAAAAGTTTCGACTAATGCTCCCATTAAACTTGGATCAATTAACAGGCGATCGGTGGTTAGCGCACAGAGATGCGCCAATAAACCCACATCAGGCAAAAATACTTTGGGTGCTTTAACTAAACGCTTACTCGGATTTCGTTCCCACGAAGGTAAGCGGTACACCAAAAACAAGGTTTCTAATAAAGAGAAATACCGTTTAAGCGTAGTCTGAGCCAAATTACTAGCACGTGAAATTTCGGCAAAATTAAGTAGGGTGGCACTACGCGTTGCTAATAATTTCAATAGATGAGGCAGTTCGGTGAGTTGTTCTACTTGCGCTAGGTCACGCACGTCACGTTGCAAAATAGCTTGTAAATAACTATCAAACCACGCTGTTTTTCGTCGATCACTCACACGACTAACGGCTTCAGGAAAACCACCAC
>DDBM01000070.1 GCA_002333125.1 Moraxellaceae bacterium UBA2032
TTTTATTCGGGTCATACGTCGTGACCACACCTAAAGCACTGGTTTGCTGCACAGAATTTTGCTCTGCAATATTTTTACCCATTCCACTAAACAATCCAGCAAAAAAGCTTTTAGCAATTAACTGACCTTGCTTGCTAACCACGCGACCGCGCAAACCAAAGCTTGCGTCTTCACCTGCTACATGGCCCTTCACTTTTGTCTCAAGTACCTTGCCATCCCTTAGCACACAACTCAGTCTTTCAATGCGTATATAAGCTCTCTCAGAAGCCATATCGCCATAACCGTTACCGATGATGAAACATTCTTTCAAGTTGCTTTTAAATCTGTTTGGCAGTGTCATAAACGATTTGACGCGCATCACGACTGGCANNACAAATGACTCTACTGTTTTACCTGTGGTGGAATTACTGTCTTTATCTTTGCTTGCCAAAAGACCTTTAGCTGTCTTTACTATTCCACTACCATCTGACAAATCAATTTCTTCAATAGTCGCTGGTGGACTAGCCACAGGTGGTTGCTGAATTGGTTGATACGCTGGGGCTTGTGTTGGTAGCTGAGGTGGAGGCGGCAACGGAGGGAATGCCGACCGACTATCAGGAGCTTCTGGCACTTTTGATGGCAATACAGGCAACCCAGAAGATGAAGAACCACCCGATATTAATTGGGCATTCGCTTGAGCTGCTGTTTTCGCTTCCAACTCATTAATTCGTTGTTGCAATTCCGAATAGNNCTGTTGCTAGCCACTTGTCTTCTGGCTTAACGGCATCCGTTGGCAAAGCATAGTTTTTTGCAATTTCGTCAGTTTTAGGCTTATATGAGATTTCAGTTTTAGGCGTATTACGACTACTCCATACCATTCCCAAATAAACCACCAAGAACAATCCTACGGCTGCCGAAACAGCAACAATCAATTGTTTTCTTTTGATTTGCTCTTGCGTTTGCATTGGTGTTGTCATTTTACAGCCCCCTCACGATGAAAACTCGTGTCATTTCATTTGGAGGTAAGGTGAGCTTTTCTATAGCCACACCACGAACATTGTCACCAAAACTTCCAAACTCTTGCTCTGTAAAAGTAATGCTTTTCTTAGTTTTATTTGTGATTGAATATTCTTCTCCAATCAAATTAGCATTGGTGTATCTACGAACAAGCCATAACTCCGTCTCTTCCCACAACGACACAATCTGACCTATTTCCTCAACCATTGCTTCGTCTTTATTACCAAGACTCATATCNNTCAGAAGGGATATCAAGTGGTGTTGCAATTAAGGTATAAGTGCCACCCGATGAATCTTGTACAAAAAAGCTAAACGGCTTATCAAAACCATCTTTAGGCCGAATAAATAATTCGCCCGACTCTTTATCTGCCTTGGTATCCCAAGCAGAGTTCATCGCCCATGCTTTTTTGACACGACCGCCATCAACAGTAATTCTTGTTAATTCTGTTGATGAAACTTTTATCTTATAAGTTCCATTATCCTCAACACTGATCGTTTGCGATGCAAAGCTTAGTATTGAAAATAAAAGTAAGAATAATGAAGTGATAATTTTAAATGGATTAAATGATTTCATTCCATTCTCCTTATGGGTTGGCTGGCTGTTCAGGTTTAATTTCTTGCTTTAGCATTTCTTCGTACCCAGCAATACCAGTGCTGGGCATAGCCACTCTTTCAAATGACTTAACAAAAATCTTACCATTGCGATAATCAAATTCTAATTTGTAGCCAATTTTCTGAATCCCTATCGTTTGCCCTGACATCATTGAAACCAACTCCCCATACCCCAATACTTTTTTACCAACCACCTTTATTTCTTGCTGATAAAAAGCAGAACTCATATTTTTTGATTTTATATCTGCCGCCTCTGCCTTCAATTTCCCTTGCATCACATTGAAACCAATGGGATCCATGAACTTCAACACATCAGCAAATTGACCCTCGGCATTTGCTGAGTTGTAGCTCAAAAGCTTGCCAACAAAAAAGTCAGCCATTTCAGAATAATATTCGGGCGAGACTTGATTACCCTTCACCCAAAAACTATTTCTAACCTCGGTAGGCACAATAATTGTTTTTTCTGGGCTTTGGAGCATGAACAAAAAAACAACCAACAAGAAATTACTTGCGCCCATGACAACCGCAATCATCATCCAAATGGTCATTTTGTTTTTGATTTCAGCAAGCTTGCTGTTAAAAAGACTTTCTTTCATCTGCCTATATACTCTCTAATACTGCTTGGGTAAGTTTCTGACAGCCAACCACTAGGAAAGTACCAATATGCCATCTGTAGAATCATTCCCTTGCTGCCGTTAGCCTTTAATTTGTTGTAGGTTTTTGCCGCAAAGTAAGCCAACAAAACTCCACCAATAAAACTAATTAGGCCGAAGATCCCAATCACCCCGACAAAAACAACAGCAGTGTCCGCTTCAAAAAATAAAATCAAAGCAGGATCATCCAATGTTTTTGGAATCCTGAAATCTTCACTAGCACTCATGATTAATTACCGATACAGACTTAAGAATTATTTATTTGTTTGACGTTAATAAACGATGCCCTACAGGACAGAGCTTAAAAGGATTATTTCGACACTGAGGACAGACATCTAAATGAGCATGAAACAAATTACCCATTGGGATATACCTTTAATGATTATTAGAGAATTTCTAAGATTTGTGCATGGCAAATTTTTTTTGCCACGCACAAATTAATGCAGCTTAGAGCATTGCACCTGTGAAGAAGGCACCAATGATTTGCGGAGACAACATACCGAAAATTGCGATACCAGCACCAGTAGCAGCTAATAAGATTTTGCCATTCACAGCAGCAGTACCAGCACCAATAATGCCGCCCAACAAACAGATACCGCGTGTCAAGTTACCAGTTGCAGCATTCGAGAAGAATGTAAACAATGGTAAGAATGCAGTATCAGCAGCAGCAGCCATTGCTGGATTTGCCAATGCGCCACAAACCATTAAAACCAATGCAGAAGCAACACGGTGTTGATTAGCAACAGTTTGAGCAGAAACAACAGCTTGATTAACAGAAGTCAAAGTAGACATGGTTTTTTCCATAAAATTAAAATCGAGGGGTTAATAAAAATCTCAGCCACCCTCATTTTCGCTGAGACTGTTCTTCAATATAAATCTCAACTCTTCTATTTAGAGATCTTGATTTATCATTATCATTAGGCATCAAAAAACAACACTCACCCAAGCCATTAGTTTCTATTTGACTTGAAATCATGCCGTATTGAATTATGAAATTTTTAACTGAATCAGCCCTATTTTGAGCCAAGTTTTTATTATAATTATCACTGCCGACATCATCCGTATATCCCTTTAAAACAATGCGAGAATTAGCCAAAACAGGCAAATAAGAAATCAACTTAACTTTAGCCACATTTGTTAATTCGCTTTTATTAAAATCAAAAAGAATATTATCAAAATGTTTTGGCTTTATTTCTTCAACAACAACCTGTTCTTTTTCTTCAACAACAGTTAATTTGACTGGCGTTTTTTTAGTTACGCTAGGGCATGCCCAATTATCTTTTGAACCTAATCCACAAAACACAATATTATCTACTGACTCGGAATTAATATCGAATAAAACCAAATCAACTTTACCTTTATTACTATCATCAGTTTTGAGTACGCTGCAACCGCTCAATCCTACGATAGACATCACCAGAATAATTATTGCGCCTTTCTGTACGCCTTTCGCTCTTACCAAGCCCTGTGTGATATGCGCCAATTGCATTCCAGTTATATCCCAACTTTTGAACAGCCTGAGCCAATATCCATGCACCAACATTAATATTCACACAAGGATCAAATAATTTTTCTCTTGTTATCCCAAACTTTTGCAACTCTGGGAGCCATACCGAATTTACTTGCATCAACCCGATATCATGTGTTCCGTTTTTATTTTTTCCAATTGCAGTAGGATTCAACGAACTCTCTTTTGATGCGATTGCATATAAAAGATGAGGACTAACTGAATACCTACTTGCCGCACTGTACCAACAATTCTCTTCCGCCTTGGCGGTCGGGATATTACATAAAACCAACAAGCTAAAAACAGGAATCTGTCTGACAATTGCATCAAAAAACATCAATCATTAACCTAATTTTGTTTTTAAGTATTTTACAGATAATTTTCTAGTATAAATACTCTAATTTTTTTCTTATAACATCATGTTTTAAAAACAAAAAACCAAGCATTAGCTTGGTTTTTTTGGAGAATAAATTCTACAAACTTAGTCAGAAAAATACTACAAAATTTTGCTAAAAACAAAATCCTTAATCATAAAACTCGCTCATATCATCAAGATGCTCTTTTGAGAAAATTTCTATTTTCTCAAGCTGAATCTTAATAGCAATTAACCTGACTCCTTTATCTTCGAGTCTTCTAACGTAACCCAGTACCTTTGGTATTTCAGGCATACCTTCTTTTGAACCTCTTGTGCGCTTCCATTCTTCCTTTATAAGACTCACTAAGCTTTTTACTTGCTCGCGCACACCACCAAAGCTAGGGCTTTTATAAATGCTATAAATAAGCTGTCTTAGCCTTTCGTCATTTTTTGTCCGTATGGCATTTACTATGTCATTCCGTAATCCGTCGTATGACGCTCTAGTGTATCGCCATGACCATCGAGGTTTAGTGTCGAACGTACTTGGGATTCTAGTTAATCTGTAATTTGTAACACTAATTCTTCCTCCTTTATATTTTGGATCAAGCCAATCTTCATCTAAACCAACACCATCTTTAAACTTTCCATTCGTTACTAATAAAATCCAATTTAAAGTTTCACATCCTTTTTCTGGATGCCAGAAAAGCAGCTTTGCTGTTGCATAACCTAATTTTCTTTTTCTGGATGCTTCTTTATAACTCAAATCATATTCATAACGCTCTTTCATTTTTGATGCAAAGAAT
>DDBM01000222.1 GCA_002333125.1 Moraxellaceae bacterium UBA2032
GCGAAATGTTAAAATACTACAAATTTTCATGAACGAAAAGAAATAAAAAAGGGCTATTTAAAGCATCGGTTTGGTAACCCAACCAATGAAAAAATCACACGAATCAAAAGACTTTTATCAAAATAATTAGTAACACGATGAGGCATGCCCACGCTAGCCGCTTAATTACAATCAAGTTGTTGATTACTCTTCCAAGAAGAGCAAGATTAGTACTTGAATCTTGTCTAGAAAAAGCCAAGTTTTTAGCTATTTGATGACTAGTGAGAGATAACTCTCCATTTTCATCCACGCTGCAATGCATATCTTCATCTTTGCCTATACTGTCTGCCATTGTGAAAGCAGCCATTAAAATATCAGAAACATTGCTAGAGGAATGCAAAACGTGCATTGCTTCAATTTTCTCTTTTGAGTCTTGCTTAGCCATTTAACACCACCATTATTTAATAAAGTCTCTAGCTAGAATGTGCAATAAAAAAGGGACTATTCGCCCCTTCTTTTGTTAATTGACATTTATTTCAAACCCAAGAGATCATGTATATGCCATGCTAATTTATACTCTCACAATATCGTTTGGCGGAAAAACCTTTTCATCATACGCCTCTCTAGACAGAGGGCAATCCACTAAATCCAAAAAATCTGCTTTACTTAATCGACATTGCTTTGCCATCTGTGCAAGCAGCGTATCAGGTATTTCTTTCATTTTTGGAGTATGACTTGTTTTAGTAAAAACAGCTGTTTTCAGTCCTTCGAGATTATAATAAATAAAATAATGATGATCGCCTTCTTTAGAATGAAATCCTTTACGCAATAGTGCCTTTTCAACATTATCCTTACGCCGTGGCATTATTCCCTTCCTCCATAAAGCTCAACAAACGGACTCTCAATTGCTGAGCCTCCTGATCTAAAGTTGCAATATCGGCACATGCATACTCTTGCCAGAGCATTGATAATTGCAATTCAACCTCATCAAACAAAATTTCACGATTCAACCCAAAAGCATATAAATTCAAATCTTGATAAGATACTGTCAAATATTGCTGGCTCTCTTCATCTAAGATAGGCACGAGCTCCAAAGGATGACGAAATTTAACATCTAATGCTTCAAGCTGTGTAAAAACAAGCGATGACAAATCTACTGGCTCAACTCTAGTTACATCCATTAGTTTTATTGGATTTCCTTCACTATCCAAAACAAATTGCCCCGTAACTTGAATAGGCTCTTTTCGAGATTCAAGAATAGTATCTTCAACTTCAGGCAAATAAGTACACACTATTTCGCGTCGGGTTGGTGGATAAATAATTGTGAGCTGGCGTGCTGTAAAATCTATAGATTGCAACTCCCCCGTCACTGTTGTTGTCGTATCTTCGGGAGTAGCTGGAGAAAGCTTTTCCTTAATAAATCGGGTCGCTTTTTGAGATAACACCGCTGGTTGCGGTGATGTTCGTGTTGCCAAAGACAAGCTAACACCTTCTTGCTCCTTCGGCAGAAACTTCAAAATTTCTCGAAGAGCACGCTCAATCAGCCCTGAAGGCAGTAAACTCTGCAATGCTTGCTCGTCTTGGCGGCTCACCGCACTAAAGATACTTTGCATACGATCCAGAAAAAGCGAGGGGCATGCACAATCTAATATATCGTTGTCTATTCCTTCGGCCATTGGCAAAGCATAGCTACCCTCTTGTGGCACACCACACCGAATAGCATAGCGCTCACGCATAACTCTACTTGGCTTAACTCTCACACCAACATTCTGCTCCATATCTGCTGCTGCCAATAAATAGGCAACTTTTTGCATACCCAATAAAACTACAGCAAGTTGTTCAGCACGAGCTTGATGATAATCGGCTTCCCTACCTTCGAGCTTTATAAGTGCGATGAAACCCTCAGGAAGCATTTGTACGCTTGGCGTTGACTCCGTCATATAACACCCTCTTTAACTTGACTGAACTATAGTCATTTTTGTGATTTTGGCAACAGCATTTCCTCGTATAAACAAAGGGCTATCTAAAGAATATATCTATATTTGCGTCGCCTCATGCATTTGCCAACAAAAAAGGAGCCTAAGCTCCTTCTTCCGTCGCTAAAATACGCTCACTTCAAACCCAAGACATCGCGCATATCATACAAACCTGCGGAGTGCGTTTTTAACCAAGCTGCGGCACGGACAGCACCATTGGCAAAGTTCATGCGGCTGGTAGCAACATGACGAATTTCGACACGCTCGCCTTCACCCATAAAATAAACAGTATGATCGCCAACAATATCGCCACCACGAATACTTTGAAAACCGATGGTTTTACGATCACGCGCGCCTGTATGGCCTTCACGGGTATAACAAGCCACGTCATTCAAGTCACGACCTAATGCCGAAGCAACCGCCTCACCCATCATTAATGCTGTACCTGACGGCGCATCAACTTTAAAACGATGATGCGCTTCTAAAACATCAATATCAACGGTATCGCCAAAGGCTTTGGCCGCTAACTCTAATAGCTTCAACGAGACATTGACACCAACAGAATAATTACCCGAATAAACAA
>DDBM01000081.1 GCA_002333125.1 Moraxellaceae bacterium UBA2032
ACTTCGTAGCTAATACGTTTCATACGCTCTTTTTTGTTCTTTTTAGGTGAATCACTTTGCTGATTTGCAACCTTACTACTTTTATTTTTAGACTTTTTGCTAGAACGAGGGCTGTCTACAACGTCAGCTTCCTCGACTAAAACAACTAATTTAGTGCCTGTTTGAATTGAACTTTTTGCTTTTAANNCCTGCACGTACTTTATGAAACTTTTTAGTTTGATTGTCATTTTTAGCAGTATCTTGACGGCTAGGTTTTTCGGTTTTTTCGAGTTGTGCGACACGTTCAGCCGCAGGGTTAGCGACTTGTTCAACATCAACCGACTCACCAGAAACTAGCTGTTTAGCATGAGATACAATTAATGACTTACCAACAGCAACATAGCCTTTTTTNNTTGAGGCGTTTTAGAGCCGCAGGAGTGGTATTAAATTTAGCCGCAATACGGTACAAAGAGTCGCCTTTTTTTACCACATAACGTTTGCTAACGGTAATGTAACGGTCTGGCGCAGGTAAAGTAGCTAATTGTTCTTCAAATATATTAGCAGTCTTGGCAGGCACTAAAACACGATGAGGGCCATCGGGGTTGGTTGCCCAACGCATATAACNNCATCAGGATTGGTTGCCCAACGCATATAACCAGGATTTAATTGATAAAGCTGTTTGGTCGTTAAACCTGCAATTTTAGCAACACTTGCTAAATCAACTTGGTTTTTAGCATAGGTTTCACGAAAGTGAGCTTTATTTAAAATTGGGTTTAAATGTACACCAAACGCTGTAGGGTCTTTGACAACTTGGGCAACCGCTAAAAAGCGTGGTACATAAGCCATTGTTTCGGCAGGCATCGACAAAGACCAGTAATCGGTTGCTAAGCCTGCGGCTAAATTACGATTAATGGCTTTTTGTACATTACCAGGCCCCCAATTGTAAGCGGCTAGTGCTAATTCCCACGATCCAAATTGATTATAAAGTTGTGTTAAAAACTTATAAGCGGCGCGTGTTGATTCTAAAATGTCACGGCGACCGTCATACCACCATGTTTGGCGTAAACCAAACATTTTTCCCGTACCAGGGATAAACTGCCATAATCCTGCTGCCTGTGCAGGTGATGTTGCAAAAGGGTCGTAAGAACTTTCGATAATAGGCAATAATGCTAATTCGGTTGGTACACCCATTTTTTCGGCTTCGGTCACGGTATGATATAAGTAGTGACTTGCGCGTGCTGTCATACGGTCAAGATAATCTTGGCGTTTAGAAAACCATGCACGTTGTTGAGCAATACGTTCATTATCTACCACATCGAGTTTAAAACCTGCTCGTGTACGCGCCCAAATATCACCAAAACTAGCCAATTCTTCGGGGCTAAGTGCCGCAGCATCCATTTCGGTTACGCCTAATAGCTCATCAATATCATCTTGATTAACCACTAAGCCTGTGGTGTCGTAGTAGTCTTCAGGGTATAAAGCATCATTTTTTTTACCCGAAAAAAAAGCCGAAGCAGTGATTGCAGGTTTTTTAACGGCTGCTGAGCCTTGCGGGGTGGTAGTACACGCAGACAAAAATAGGCTAACGAGGGCAAATAAAGCCGTTTGGTGGGCGTTTTTGCGAAAGTAAAGCCAATATTGCATACGAGATACTCCAAAAATATTTTAAGTAATAACTCTTTAATTTTACGGACATAGTAAGCATAGACAAGAAAAATAGGCCATAAAATCTAAAAAACTGTAACCAAGTGCGGCAAACTGCGTGATGATTAAGCATTTTGTCTAAAAATTAGGCATTCCATTGGCCTTTATAGCGGCGTAAAGTACAAAAAGTTTGTATGGGTGTTAAGACAGGTTGTTGTGTTAAATCGGCCACCCTAGCGCCTAATAAATGGCAACGTAAAAAAGGATTGATGCGTTTTTCGGTGCGGAGTGTACTGGGTAAAGTGGCTAAATTTTGTTGACGTAATTGTTGGCAGTGCTGTTGATAGACTGTTAACGCTTGATTATTAGGTTCAATGTGTTGGGCAAAGGCTAAATTGTCGAGTGTATATTCATGTGAGCCACAGACTTGAGTTTCTTGAGGTAATAAGCTAATTTTTTGTAATGAATGATAGGCATTTTCTGCACTGCCATCAGGAAAAATACGACCACAGCCGCCGCTAAACAAACTATCACCACAATATAATAATTTTTGTTGTAGATGATAATAAGCTAAATGATATTGAGTATGGCCTTTGGTATCTAACACTAAAAATCGGCCAAAATCCTTAATATTGAGTATTTCCCCTCCTGCTAAAGTATGGGTAATATGTGCAATGCTATGATGCCCATAAACAGGTATTTGAGGATGTGTGGCACGTAATTCGGCAAGGCCATTGGTATGGTCATGATGACGATGGGTGATAAGTACTGTCGTTAAGGTTAATTGATGGGCTTGTAAATAATTTATTAATAGCGCGTAATCGCCCACATCAATGGCAATAACACTTTTTTGAGGTGACACCAGTAGCCACAAATAATTGTCATCAAACATGGGTAGTGCAATATTGCTTAACATAATTAGTTCTCAATAATGAGTATGAAGTTACCTCGAATCAGGCCAAGCACCTTAGAGCAAGGCCAAGCCAAACTGGCACAGTGGTTTTTAACGCCATTAGGTCAAGAGTTTTTAAAAGCAGAACAAGCCTTGCTTGAACATATTTTGCCCGATTTGTTTGGTTATCATGCCTTGCAGTTAGGTCAGGTAACGCCGTGTTATTTATTACATGGTAGCCGAATTTTACATAAACTATTAGCCGATAAACAGCCGAGTCCTGTTGAGGGATTGTCAGCTTTATGTGCCGTGCCAGAACAACTTCCCTTTGCTAATGATAGTGTTGATGTGGTGCTAGTGCATCATTTATTAGAAGCGGTTAATCGTCCGCATGCTATATTAAGAGAAGCCGCACGAGTGACTATTCCCGAAGGTTATCTACTTATTGTAGGGTTTAATCCGTGGAGTTTATGGGGCTTGTGGCGTTTTTGCCAAATGCCGTGGTCGCAAAACTTAGGGTTGACGCAATCACTTAGTGCACAACGCTTGCATGATTGGCTCACATTATTAGATTTTGAGATTGTAGGTGTAGAAACGGCTTATTTTAGGCCGCCTATTAATAGTCCTGCATTACGTCAACATTTGTTATGGTTAGAAGCATTAGGGCGGCGTTATTGGCCACAAGGTGGTGCAAGTTATGTGATGTTGGCACAAAAAAAGTCATCATGTATTACCCCTATACGCCTACGCCAAAAACTGATGTCTTTAGTGCCAAGCCCTTTGGCCACTGAAGCGCGTCAAAAACACCCAGATTTACAACACAAAGACGCTAAACCTAGCCAAGTATTATCAAATTTAAAGGAGTGATGTATACATGACAACAGCCGTAAAAAAAGTCGAAATCTATACCGATGGCGCGTGTCGTGGTAACCCTGGTATAGGCGGTTGGGGGGCATTATTAAATTATGATGGCATCGAAAAACGACTTTATGGTAGCGAAGCACACACGACCAATAATCGTATGGAATTAATGGGCAGTATTGCCGCCTTACAAGCCT
This sequence comes from Moraxellaceae bacterium UBA2032, assembly GCA_002333125.1. Lineage (GTDB taxonomy): Bacteria > Pseudomonadota > Gammaproteobacteria > Pseudomonadales > Moraxellaceae > Agitococcus. The sequence goes on from DDBM01000081.1 coordinate 3,574, forward strand.
TAAAAAATCCTTGTCAGGTAGTATTATGGACAGATTCGCAATATGTTAAAAAAGGCATTAGCGAGTGGTTAAAAGGTTGGAAAGCTAAAGGATGGCTTACATCGGCCAATCAACCTGTAAAAAACAAAGATTTATGGCAAGTGCTCGATGAACAAGCAGCGCGTCATCAAGTAGAATGGCGTTGGGTTAAAGGTCATGCAGGGCATTATGGTAACGAAGTGGCTGACCAATTAGCCAACCAAGCAATAGATGAACTCTTAGGTAAATAAATAATGAGACAAGTGGTACTAGACACCGAAACAACGGGCATAAGCCCAAGTGACGGTCATCGCATTATTGAAATTGGTTGTTTGGAAGTCGAAAATCGCCGTTTAACAGGGCGTAGTTTTCATTGTTATTTACAGCCAGACCGCGAAATAGAAGCCGAAGCGATTGCAGTGCATGGCATTACCAATGAGTTTTTAGTGGGTAAACCGCGTTTTGCCGATATTGCTGATGAATTTATGAACTTTATGTCAGGCGCAGAATTAATTATTCATAATGCTCCGTTTGATATAGGTTTTATTAACCACGAATTTAAATTATTAAATAATCAATTTAGTACGGTGTTAGAGGTATGTTCGGTATTAGATACGCTAGTTTTAGCACGACAAAAGCATCCAGCTCAAAAAAACAACTTGGATGCGTTAGCGCGACGTTATTTTGTTGATCATCGAGAGCGAACTTATCACGGCGCCTTACTTGATGCCGAAATTTTGGCCGACGTTTATTTGGCTATGACGGGTGGTCAAGTGGGCTTAAGTTTGGGTGATGACAGTGACGCAGAGGGCATGAGCCAAGAGACCATACGTCGTTTAGATGCAAATCGCTCATTATTAAAAGTGATAAAAGCAACCCCAGATGAATTATTAGCCCACGAAGACAGGCTTAAAGTGATAGATTCTGCAAGTCAAGGTACGTGTATTTGGCGTGAGTTGGCTTAAATTGATAAAGATGATATAAGAAACAAGGCATATGCTACAAAATAGATGTGTTATGTGTGCTTGTTGATTATATTATTGTGAATAAATCAGCATTAAGTGCATGAGAGTTAAAAAAGTCACTAGCATACTTGACTTAAAAGCATTATTTTTAGGCGTAATAACGACATAAGCAACATACGTAGTTTTTATGGTGCAATGCTAAACGTGTTTAATACTAAATAATTAGGGTTTGCGCTATTGTTGCTAGGCGGTATATTGATATAAAAATGATACGCCAAAAAGCAACACGTAAACAAAAAACGACCCAACAAACTTTAACGATACAGGAAGGAACCCATGCTTCCCAGAATAGATGTAACTGCACTCAATTTGATTAAACCAGAAGTTGATGTTTCCTTAGTGCAAATCGAAGGTGCATTGAGTACCTTTGTTGAAGATAATGCGAATAACACACCATTGGCCGAAAGTGTCGAGCAAATGGAGCAAGTGTATGGTGCTTTGCGTTTGGTAGATATTCCTGGTGCTGCCGAGCTTGCCGAAGTATTGTTTGCTTTGTTACGCCAAGTAAATGAATTACAAGAAAAAACGCCTGACATTTACTACTCGGCTTTGGGTAGTGGCATGATGGTTTTAGGGCGTTATTTAGAGTATGTGCAAATTAAAGCGGTTAATTTACCGCAACTATTAATACCCTCTATTAACGAAGCACGTGCTGCATTAGGCGTTGCGCCATTAGGCGAAGGTTACTTTTTAGATGTACCTTATTTGCCAGATAACAATATTGTAGAACCATTGGCCATTGACCATGCACAAGCGATTGTGTTGGCCAAACGTATTCGTTTAATGTATCAAATTGGCACGATTAACTTATTAAAAGATCAAGCACAGCCTGTACATTTTCGTTTAATGCGTCGTGCTTTAGAACGCGCCACCCAACTATGTACAGGTAAGCCGTTGGCTTTGTTGTGGTGGGTTGGTGAGGCTGCTTTAGAGGCTTTCTCTCAAGGAGTGGAGTTAAATCCTGCGCGTAAGCAATTATTAGCCCAATTAGAGCAACAATTAAAACTCTTGGTCTTGCCACAAGGTGTAAGTCAGCCTGTAGAAATGACGGTATTGGCTAATAGTTTAGCGGTAGTGGGTTTAGGCGAAACAGGCGCAAAAGTAGAAGAAGTGCAGCGCGCATTTGATTTGACTAGCTCATGTATTAGCCAAACCCAATTAAAAATTCAAAGTAACACCATGTTTGGGCCGGGTGGCTCGGTTATTAAAACGGTAGCAACAGTATTAAAAGACGAAATCACTAACATCAAAGAAATTTTAGATGTGATTGCACGTGGTTCTCGTAATAATGACGACAATGACGAAGAAAATAGTTATGAGTCGGTGGCTGCGTCTATTTTAAAGGCATCACAAACCTTAATTATGTTGAGCTTAAACGATGTGGCAACAGCCATGCGTCAGCAGTCCATTATTGTTAGCAAATGGACAGAAATTCCGTCCGAAAATGCGCTAAACACCTTGTTTGATGTATTGTTGCAGGCAGATAACTCGGTAGCAACTTTAGACCGAGAAATGACACCGGGCGCACAAACAGTTATTAACAATACCCGTATTTCTTTACATCAACTAGATGAAGCACGCAGCTTTTTGGTACAAGAAACTCGTAATGGTTTGTCATTAATTAAACGTTCGGTATTATCTTATATCGAAAGTAATGGCGAAGACCCGATGCACTTATCTAATGTACCAACGACCTTACAGTCTAGTAGTGGTGGTTTGGAATTTTTAGGTGTGCCAAGAGGTGCAGTGATTTTACGCACAACGGTTGCTTTTGTAGAAGCATGGGTCGCCAATAAAAAAATGCCTAACATGACGATTATCGAAAACTTTGCCGATGTAATAGCTTGTGTTGATTACTTCTTAGAAAGTTTAGAGGTTAATAAGCCCATTAGCGAAAATGTTTTTGATATTGCTGAAGATGCATTGGCTGAGTTGGGTTATCCTGTGCCTAAACAACAGGCTGCTTAATGAGCAATCCATTAAATCAGCCAGATACAATCTGGCTGTTATTTAGAGGTCAAGAGTTATTAGTAAAAGCTGATGACTCTAGCTTTCCGCTACAAGCAAACTCTACCTTATTACCCTTGCTCAATAATCCCAATTATCACGTTACATGGTATCAAGAGCAAGCGGTGCTAGTGACACACATTGATGAGCAGCTTCCTCCTCCTGAAGGCTATCACTTTCAACATTTACGCGCCTTATTAACACAAATTAATCAAGAGCAATTTGCCTTAGCAGGCATGGCTTCTCAGGTTTTAGAGTGGGCAAAAAGTCATCGTTTTTGTAGCCGTTGTGGCACAGCCACTATGCCTCATCCTCAAGGTGATCGAGCTTTAGTTTGTCCAAGTTGTCAGTATTCCCAATACCCACGTATTAATCCTTGTGTGATTGTTGCTATTAGCAAAGATGACACGATTTTGTTGGCACGCGCCCAGCGTTTTAATCGCCCTATGTACAGTTTGTTAGCAGGTTTTGTGGAGGCAGGCGAAACCTTAGAGCAAGCGGTTGCGCGAGAGGTATTGGAAGAAGTCGGTGTTCAACTCAAAAATATTCGTTATTTTGGCAGTCAAGCATGGCCATTTCCGAGTAATTTGATGTTGGGTTTTACCGCAGAATGGGCAAGTGGTGATTTAGTACTGCAAGAAGAAGAAATTATGGATGCTCAGTTTTTTAGGTATGATGCTTTACCGCAAATTCCACCTGCGGGCAGTATTGCTTATCAGCTCATTCACGCAACAGTGACAGAGTTAGCGCAAAAATATCGTTAAACTTTACGGCTAGTCTTGGTTATTTTTAGGATTGTTCATGATTGATTTACTGTTGCAATACGGTTTGTTTTTGGCAAAAGTAGTCACGGTGGTGGTTGCCGCGCTGTTTATTATTATTACCATTGCTAATGTAGGTGAGCGTCGTCGTCATCACGATGAAGATGGTGATATTGAAGTGATGCGCTTAAATGAGCGTTTTGAGCATTTTGCTAATACCTTACGCATGACCGTTTTAAACAGAAATGCGCTAAAAGCGTATTTTAAAACGCAAAAAGAAAAAGATAAAAAAGCCGAAAAAGAGCCTAAAGAAGATAGCAAAAAACGTATTTATGTGATTAATTTTAATGGTGATATGCGCGCGTCGGCTGTGGAAAACTTACGCCACGAAATTACTGCAATTTTAAGTATTGCCGATAAAGACAAAGATGAAGTGGTGCTTAACTTAGAAAGCCCTGGTGGTATGGTGCATGGTTATGGTTTAGCGGCTTCGCAATTGGCGCGTATTCGTCAGCATAATTTACCCTTAACGATTTGTGTGGATAAAGTCGCTGCCAGTGGGGGTTATATGATGGCGTGTTTGGCCAATACCATTATTGCTGCGCCATTTGCTATTATCGGCTCAATTGGTGTGGTGGCGCAATTGCCTAACTTTCATCGACTGCTTGATAAATGGGATATTGACTACGAGGTTTTAACCGCTGGCGAATACAAACGCACCTTAACGGTATTTGGCGAAAATACTGATGCAGGTCGTCAAAAGTTTTTGGCTGATTTAGAAGATACTCACATCTTATTTAAAGAATTTGTGACGGATTATCGTCCTAGCTTAGATATAGAAAAGGTCGCCACAGGTGAGCATTGGTATGGCAAACAAGCCGTTGGTTTAGGCTTGGTTGATAAGTTGATGACCAGTGACGAATACTTGCTAACTGCCAGCCAAACCGCCGATATTTTTGCGATTCGTTTTATTCATAAACAAAATTTTATGCAAAAAGTAGGTTTAACCGCAGGGGCAACCCTCGATGGTGTGTTGGTTAAATGGTGGGAACGTTTAATACAAAAACCACGTTTTTAGTTAAATTAAGCCGCTTTTAAGCGGCTTTTATTTTTTAAGAGGCCGTCATGAACGCATCACGCGCTAAAGCCCTGATTCAACAATGGACTCATCAAAAAAAACTCCCATCACAACAGCTTAATCAAGCCCTAAAACTTGCCAATATCACGCCCACTTCTCAGCATTGGTTTGGTTTTTTAGACAAATTATTATTGGCTAATGGCGGTGGTTTATTGGTTATAGGAGTGATATTTTTCTTTGCTTTTAATTGGCAACAAATTACCCGTTTTCATAAGTTTGCCTTAATTGAGAGCTTAGTTGTCGCAAGTTTGGCAGGCTATAGTTATTACTTTAATAAAGCCTCGTCAAAGGTATTTGTGTTGGCGGCATCGGTTTTTGTGGGTGTGTTATTGGCTTTTTATGGCCAAACCTATCAAACAGGTGCAGACACATGGCAATTGTTTTTTATGTGGGCATTGCTGATTACCCCATGGGTAGTGTTAGCACAATTTGCCAGTTTATGGCTCGTTTGGCTGATATTAGTTAATCTGAGTTTGTTTTTGTACTATCAGGTTTTTCATGGTGTTTTTGGGCTGATATTTAGCGGTGACATCTTACAAATGGCGTTGTTTGGCGTAAATAGTGTGGCTTTATGCGTGTGGGAATTGGCCGCAACACGTTATGAGTGGCTCAAAGGGCGCAGTGAAGTGCGTTTATTGGCTATTACCAGTGGTTTTAGTATCACATGGCTCATGTTGAGTTTTATTTTTATTCATACGGCTAAAGAAGCTTATATACCACTGCTATATTGCCTGTGGTTGGGCATTTTTTATAGCGTGTATCGTTATAAAGTCAAAGACTTATTTATGTTAGCTGGCGCAAGTTTTAGCGTGATTATTTTGTCAACCGCATGGCTTGCCGAAGTTTTGTTTAAGGCCAAAGATGGCGCAGTGCTATTTTTATTGGCCTTGTGGGTGATGTTTGCCTCGGGTGTGGTTATTCGTTGGTTAAAAGGCTTGGCTCAGGAGTTGCATCATGACTAATCAAGACCTTGAGTTATGGCATAAATTACAACAAGCAGAGCTAGTTAGTGGCGAGATGCCACCCACGCAGATTATTAATAACCCTTGGTATTTGCGTGTGCTGCAAGGTTTAACAGGCTGGTTTGCGGCATGGTTTTTGTTGGGTTCGGTGTTTGCAATTTTTCATGATTTTTTGCGTCAAGAGTCTATTGCTTTGGTTTTTGGTGTGATGTTTATTGTTGGGGCTTATTTTTTTTATAGGCTCAAAGACAGCGATTTTATAGGCCAATTTGCCCTAGCCATGAGCTTAACAGGCCAAGCTTTGTGTGTGTTCGCATGGCGTGATTTATTAGAAAACTCAACAATGGGTTGGTGGTTAATGTTTGCTATGGGCGTTAGTTTGGCGTGGCTCATGCCCTCGTTTATACATCGCTTTTTGTCGGCTTCGTTGGCGGTGTGGTCTTTAGTGGTAGTTTGTATTAGTTGGCCTATTGTGTGGTTAATGCCTGCTTCGATAGTCGGTGCAGTCACACTTATTTGGTTAACAGAGTCTAGGTGGCTCATTTATAGTGAGCGTGTACGTCCTATAGCCTATGCTTTAACCTTAGCTGCGTTAAATATGCACAGTATGACCTTGTTAGGCCCACATGAATTAGCCAGTTTAAATAATCATTATCAGGTAGCCAGTGGTCGATTTTTTATTCCGCTAAACGAAGTGCTGTTAGCCGCCATTTTTGTGTTAATGGTGGCCGTTTTATTACAGCGTTATCAAGTTGTTTTTAAGTCTAAACGGGGCGTAATAGCCTTAGTTGCTGCGGTGAGTGTGGCGGCACTGTCGCAAGAAGCCATGGGCTTGGCAGTGGCATGGTCATTTATCTTATTGGGTTTTGCTAATAGTAATAAGGTGTTGTTGACTATAGGTGCATCAAGCTTTTGGCTGTATTTAGCGCGTTATTATTATATTTTAGACATGACCTTACTCAATAAATCTTATTTGTTAATCGCAACGGGTCTGTTTTTATTGTTATTACGCCACATTGGCCATGTGTTGATGGAGAAACAAGATGCGTAAATACATGGTGTTAATTATAGGCTTATTTATTTTAGGCGCGGTTAATGTGTCTATTTGGCATAAAGAACAGTTATTAGCTAATGGAAAAACGGTATTTTTAGCTCTTGCACCTGTAGACCCACGCTCTTTAATGCAAGGCGATTATATGGCGTTGCGTTTTAAGCTAGAGCGAGACATTGCTCCCCAATTAACACACGACAAAACCCAAAATGCCGATGGTTATGTGGTGGTTAATGTTAATGCGCAAGGCGTGGGTGAGTTTGCTCAACTACAAGATAATTTACCCGATGCCGTTAACTCTCAACAAGTAGCAATGCGTTATCGAGTCCGCGAAGGAAAAATTAAATTTGCTACTAATGCCTTCTTTTTTGAAGAGGGTAAAGGCGACATTTATGCCAAAGCACGTTATGGTGAGTTTAGAGTAGCAGACGATGGAGAATTATTATTACACGATTTAAGAGGTGAAGACTTACGCATTTTGCCAAAATGAGCGCGTTTGGTGAGCATAAAGGCATTGAAAACGCCTGAAATGCGAACAAATTAGCGATCACCGCGTAAGTCATACAAGATGAGCTTAGCGGTTTTGACACAAACTCGGTTATGATGCGCC
>DDBM01000190.1 GCA_002333125.1 Moraxellaceae bacterium UBA2032
AGTTATCGTAACGTACGCCTGTGGTTAATGCCCATTGTGGGTCAAATAACCATTCGTCTTGAGCATACAAAGAATAATTAGTACGGCCTTTTTCGGGCAAAAAGACTTCGGGCGTGTCGGCAACTTCTTCTATACCGTTAGGACGCGGTTGTAAGTTAGGCAAAAAGTTTTTTTGTTCGGTAACCTCGTAAATATCACCCCAAAAAAAGCCTGTTCCTGCGCGTAAAATATGATTTTTAAAGCCGTTAAACTCACCATCTATATTAAAGCGTGCTTGTTCTTCGCGGTATTCGGGATTACCCACGACACCATTAGGGTATAAATTAGGAAATTGAGCGACAGGATAAACGGTATTGCTGCCCGCAGGATACAGTAAATTGTCTGTGGTAGCCTGTTGGTCGTTATAGTAATAGCTCAAGCGGGTGCTGAGTTTAAAGTTATCAGGCACTTGCTGCCAACGGTAGGTTAAGTCGGTGTTAATACGGTCACTCGAATACTGACCTTGATTATCAATCGCTTGAGCTATACCTGCGCCCATTTCTAAATTGTAACGACGCTGAAAGCCCACATGAGATGTCCAATTGTCGCCATCGAGTTGTAAACGAGCATCGAGCATATTTTTGCCCATATTCATTTTATGGGGAGCTAATGACGCACTAGAGCCTGTAATGGTGTCGAGTAAAGTTTGAGCGTCGGCACTGACAACAGAGTCAAAACCATCGGTTTGGCTGTATTCTAAGGTTAAGCCAATATCAATATTCTGTTGACGTGTGCCATAATTTGCCCATGCACTTTTGGTATTAAAGCTACCGACCTGTACGCCTGCTGTATCTTGCTGAATATCATTGCCGCCTTTAGTGACAATGTTAATCACCCCTGCAAAGGCATCCGCCCCATATAATGCCGAACCTGGCCCGCGAATCACTTCAATTTTACTAATCGCTTTAACAGGCATTCCGCCCCATATTAAGGAGGGATGACCAATATACAAAGACGAAATCGGTACACCGTTAATCATCACTAAGGTTTGTGGCGTATGAGTAGAAGTAATGCCCCTAATATTATATTTGGGTGGCGAAAAAGGTAGTCGCCCTACATGTAAACCGGGTACGGTTTCTAATACTTCATCAATATCACGCGCACCCATCGCCTCTATATCTTCAGCGGTAATCACGGTTGCAATCGCAGCGGCTTTATCGAGCGGAGTGGCTGTACCAGAGGCTAACGAGGTAACACGAATTTTGCCTAATTCTTCTAAAGACATATCCCACAAACTATTGCTTGCATAGGCGGTAGGCTGACTTAAACAGGCAACTAACAAGGTGAGTGGCGGTAAGCGGCTTTTAGAAAAATTTTTAGAGAAATGATAGATAACAGGCATGATTATTATTAACTCTATATAAAAAGACGGGTCTCTGACCTAAAAAGGTGCGTCTTTTGTTGTTTTCCTGTTTTTTATGTTCACAAAACTCCATTTAGTGTGAATTAACGCACATTTTTGCGCTGTAGTAGGTTTAGCCTATTGCTGTGCTTACGTCAATTGTCAATAGAACAAAAAATAGACGATTGTCTAGCGTTTCTCTCTAGTCTTAAGCCTTGAGCCACGAGCAACATCGTGCTTTAAATTAAAGTTTAAGTCTAGCCCTGACCCTATAGCATGATTATACTAAGGCACTTTTTTCTCTTATTTAATTTGTATAACAATGAACAGCAATGCCATTCCTCAAGCCATTAACACCTTTCAAGGGTTAATTTTGGCCTTACAAAATTACTGGGCGCAGCAAGGCTGTGTCATTTTGCAACCCTATGACATGGAAATGGGCGCAGGCACGTTTCATACTGCCACCTTTTTGCGTGCTTTAGGGCCCGAAACATGGAATGCCGCTTATGTGCAGCCGTCACGCCGTCCTGCTGATGGTCGTTATGGCGAAAACCCAAATCGGTTGCAGCACTACTATCAATTTCAAGTGGTGTTAAAGCCCAATCCTGATAACATTCAAGAGTTGTATTTAAACTCGCTACGCCATATTGGTATTGACCCCATGGTGCATGATATTCGTTTTGTAGAAGATAACTGGGAATCACCGACGCTCGGCGCATGGGGTTTAGGTTGGGAAGTTTGGCTTAACGGTATGGAAGTAACCCAGTTTACTTACTTTCAGCAAGTGGGCGGTATTGAATGTTATCCCGTGACTGGCGAAATCACCTATGGTTTAGNNTGAACACGCCAACGTCCCCGAATTGTTTAAATTATTCGACTTTTACGAAAGCGAAGCGCAACGTTTAATGGTTTTAGAAAAGCCTTTGCCTTTGCCTGCTTATGAGATGGTCATTAAAGCCTCACACAGTTTTAATTTATTAGATGCGCGTCGTGCCATTTCGGTTACCGAGCGGCAGCGTTATATTTTGCGTGTGCGTCAATTGGCACGTTCTGTTGCGCAAAGTTATTTACATTCTCGTGCTGCCTTAGGATTTCCTATGGCTACACCCGCCTTGCGTGATGAAGTATTAGCCAAATTAGCGGCGGAGAGCAAATAATGACGACACTTCCTTTTTTAGTCGAATTAGGCTGCGAAGAATTACCCCCAAAATCGTTAAAAGTCTTAGCCGAAAGTTTTTTGGCTGGCATTGAAGCAGGTTTAAAACAAGCAGGTTTGCCGTATGACCATGCCCGTTATTATGCCGCGCCACGTAGGTTAGCAGTGAGTGTGCAGCATTTAGCTTTGCAACAGCCCGACCGTGTATTAACCGTAGATGGCCCACCCGTCAAAGCGGCGTTTGATGCCAATGGCAACCCAACTCAAGCCGCCTTAGGTTTTGCCAAAAAAAATGGCATTGAACTTAGCGAAGTTGACCGTAGTGGCGAAAAACTCCGTTACAGCAAACATATTCAAGGCAACACCGCGCTTGCCTTGTTGCCGCAAATTGTACAACAGGCTTTAGATGCTTTGCCTATTGCCAAGCGTATGCGTTGGGGCGCGTCTAAAGTGGAGTTTGTGCGTCCCACACAATGGCTAGTGATGTTATTGGGTGATGAGGTTGTGCCTAGCACCTTATTAGGCCAACAAGCTGAGCGTTATACGCGTGGCCATCGCTTTATGGCGCAAGATAAGCGTATTGCCTTGCATTACACCAACTATCCAGCCAGTTTAGAACATAACTACGAAACCCACCTCGAAATGGCGTATGTAGTACCTGACTTTGCCAAACGCCAAAAAATGATTGTCACTATGGTTGAGGCTTTAGCTGCCGAGCAGGGTGGCAACGCCTTAATGCCTGCGGCGTTATTAGATGAAGNNTTAATTTCGACCATGCAAGATAATCAAAAGTATTTTTGCTTGGTCGATGCGAAGGGCAAATTGCTTCCGCGTTTTATTACCGTGGCTAATATTCAAAGCTCAAATCCTAAGTTTATTGTCGAAGGCAACGAGAAAGTAGTGCGTCCACGTTTGACTGATGCCGAGTTCTTCTTTAAACNNGCGTTTATTGCTGCCCAAATTGGTGGCGATGTGGCTTTGGCGCAACGGGCAGGTATTTTGTCTAAATGTGACTTGGCTACCGAGATGGTTGGCGAGTTTCCTGAGTTACAAGGCATTGCAGGCTATTACTACGCACAACATGATGGAGAGGGCGAAGAAGTTGCTTTGGCGTTAAATGAGCAGTATTTGCCTAAGTTTTCGGGTGATGTGTTGCCAAGTACGGCAACAGGTTTAGCGGTGGCGATTGCCGATAAACTCGATACCTTAGTGGGTATTTTTGGCATCAATCAACNNTGACCTTAGATATTACCGTGTTGAGTCAACAAGCGGTTAATGCCTATGGTAGCAAGTTAAGCAACGCCAAAACCGTCAACGAGGTGTTTGAATTCTTACTTGGCCGTTATCGCGCCATGTATGAAGAGCAAAATATTGGTGTTGATGTGATTCAAGCGGTACAAACGCTTAAGCCCACGCAGCCTTTAGATTTTGACC